>VDHG01000065.1 GCA_006228005.1 Testudinibacter crocodili | reverse complement strand
TACAGGATGATAAAAATAATAAAGCCCCTGCAACGCATTTTGAATTGGGCGCATACACCGAAGAACAATATCAGCAACGGGCATCAAAAAAAGAGCAATTTGTCGATGACCTAGTGATGAAATATCACAGTAAAGCAGGTGAATTAGAGAATAAAACGACATTGGATGGCAAGATTAACGTCAAAATATCAGCCCCACAGGGATTTAGCGTAACAGCAAATGCGTCAGCAAATACATCAGGTGTTACCAAAAGTGCGTTAGAAATCTTAACCCAAACCGGCTATACCGGGCGTCAACTTAATGGGGGCAACTGATGAAAATCACAGGTAAGGGGTCTTTCCGTGGTGTGGCATTCTTAATTGAAGATGAGCAAGGCATTAACGGTGGTCGACGCTTGGTAAAACACGAATATCCGTTGCGCGAAGAGGGATTGACCGAAGATTTGGGTAAGCGGTTACGTGCGTATTATGTGCGCTGTTTGGTGGTGGGTGATGACCATATTGAGCAAGCGGAACGCCTGATTAAAGCGTTAGAAAAATCGGGTAAAGGCGTGTTGAAGCACCCGTATTTTGGCGAAGTTGATGTCTTGCTGGAAGATTACAAAGCGACGCACTCAACCGCGCATCAACGTGTGACCCGATTTGATATTACCTTTGTTCCGGCGTTTGAAGAAAATGCACCTGAAGTTGCGACTGATACCCTTTTTTCAGCTTTATCCGGTTACACGGATGCGCTCAATGCATTGTCGAACGAATTTGCGGAATTACTAGAAACTGTGTCTGATGTACTGGCATTTGTTAGTGATAATCCGATATTGGATTTGGTTGATGCGGTTATCAACTTTGTCGAATCAATTTTTGAAGGTGTAAGAAGTGTTGTCGGCATGTTTGGTGATGCTAAAGATAAGTTAACGTCATTTAAAAATCGAATTGATGTATTGGTGTTGTCACCGTCAATGTTGGCGGCTGAATTGCAGAATATTATTCGGTTAAATATGGGTATTAATTTAAATAGCACTTTAACAACAACAGTATCAAGCAGCCCTAGGGCAACTTTATCCAGTATCGCATCACTGAGAGACGGCATAATACAATATAAGCAAAATAAAAATGAAGTGCATCAGGCCGATATAACAAGGCTTAACGCTAGGTTAAATAATTTAAATATTGCGAAGGTGAAAACCTTAAAAAATGAGGTCGCAGGCAGTGTTGATGCTGGAACAAAACAAATGAAGGTATTAAATGAGTTGGTCTCGCAATATAGCTCGATAACAATGCAGTCATCAGTGATAACGCAAATCACGCTCAAATCATTGTTAACGGCCAAGGTTGAGTGTGTGTTGGCGCGGTATGTATTAAGTGTAGCGATTATTGAGCAGGCTCGCATTATTGTAAATGCCGTCACCACATCAGTCGCTCAGAAAAAAACATCGGAAAATATGGAAATATCGATTGTGGAATCAAAAAGTGATATTACGCATTTTGCGACACAATTTGATGATAACTTAGAAAATATTATGTTGGATGCAGCCGATGCCGGACAGCTGTCAGGTTATACGGCGTTGGCAGATTATCGCAGTGCCGTATTTGAGGATTTACGCGCCCGTAGTGAGCGGTTGCCAAACACCACAACTGTTACGCTGAAAGATACATTCCCTGCGTTGGTGATCGAGCATCAATACACTGGCAATGCAACAACATGGAAACGGTTAGCGTTGCGCAATGGGATTAAACATCCTCTCTTTTGCTTGGGCGGAACAGAAATAGAGGTGTTGCAATGACTGAGAGAGATCTATCGCTAGTTGACGATCGCTTGTTAGCGCATTATCCGGAAGATTTGGCATTAGCGCAGAAGCAGCGTGCAGCGAAGCAACAATTGGCAACCCAAGCGCAGGGAAATGAGCAACAAGAAAAACTGACTGATACTAAAGTTGAGTTGTTTTTAAACGGTAAAATTTTTAGCGGCTGGAAAACGCTGTCGGTTTTCCGTTCGCTGGAAGCGATGAGTGGCCAGTTTGATCTGGGGATTGCAGTACGACCCGAAGATGATGTTTCGGTGTTGAAAGCCGGCTCATCATTAATTTTAAAAATGGGCGGACAAACGGTGATCACCGGCTATCTTGACGAACTGCGTCAGCGTATTGAGGGCGAAAATAAAGAAGTTGCCGTCAGCGGTCGCGATAAAACCGCCGATTTAGTCGATTGTGCGGTGATCCACTCCAGCTATCAATTTAAGGGACAAACGCTAAAACAAATCGCCGAAACCATTTGCAAGCCGTTTGGCATTAATGTGGTTTGGGTGGCTACGGAAGCCGGTGCAACGGAAGTGATTCCTGTTTGGCAGGTAGAGCCTGGCGAAACGGCATTTGATACCTTGAGTAAAGCAGCAAGACATAAGGGCGTGTTAGTGACCTCTGATGTGGACGGCAATTTGGTGTTCACTGATCCAGGCAAAACTAAGGTGGGTAATCTTATTTTAGGGCAAAATTTGCTGTCACTGGAAGTCACGGATTCGTGGGCGCAGCGGTTTTCACTTTACCGTATTATCGGCGATGCCGAACAAGGCGGGGCGAAAGGTGATAAACAAACCAAAGATGAAAGTGAACTACCCCTAGGAGATTAAAATGAGTGCAAGCGGCTTAAAAGTGGAAGTAAAAGATAGCAAAATTACCCGCTATCGCCCTGTTGTCATTATTGCTGATGACAATATGACGGGGACAACCGGCTATCAGAGAGCGATGTGGGAGATGAGTCGTAACAACGCTGAGGCAAAACGCTCGACGGCGATTGTGCAAGGGTGGTTTAAAGCTGACAGCTCGCTTTGGCTGCCGAATGAGTTAATTGTGCTCGATGCTCCTGCGCTCGGCGTAAATAAAGAAGAGCGGTTGATTGTTGATTGCCGTTATACATTGGACGACAGCGGCACGCGTACGGAAATGACGTTAATGCATCGAGATGCGTTTAATGAACCGCCGGAGGCGTTAAAAGACAGCAGCAAGAAAAAAGCGAAAAAATCCAGCAGCGATAATGTTCCTGAACTCAGTCTCTCGTAAATAAAGGAGTCATAATGCAAGGTTTAAATCGTATTTTAAGCCCGATTAAACGCAATTTGAAATTAATGATTAGCCGTGCGGTGGTGTCGATTGTGACGGATGGGTTGGCACGGCAAAATCTCCAACTGCGGCTACAATCAGATGAAGTGGCAGACGATGTGGAGCGGTTTCAGAATTATGGTTTTAGCTCTTTTCCCAAAGCAGGTGAGGCAATTGTGGTATCAGTGGGCGGCAAGCGTTCGCATTTGGTGGCAATTGTAGTGGACGATAAAGGCGTGCGCCCGACGGCGTTGAAATCAGGTGACACAGTGGTCTATCACGCCGAAGGGCATCAGCTGTTACTCACCGAAAATGGCGAAGCCATCCTAACCTGCAAAAAATTTACCGTCAATGCCGAGCAGTCGGTGTTGTTTGAAACGCCACAGACTCACTTTTCCGGCGATGTTGATATTGTAGGAACATCAACAGCAGCAGATCATATCTCGGGCGGTATCAGCGGTAAAAACCACGACCACGAGAAAGGACCGGGTAAACCAGTGTAGGTGGGAAAATGTCAGATTTAGCACTAACGTGGAAAGATGGTAACGGTGATTTAGTTATCCTCAGTGACGAGTTAGTGCTAGACGATAGTTTAACGACGGCGATAATTATTTCGCTATTTACCGATTTGCGTGTCGGCGGTGAGCGTGGCTGGTGGGGTGACTCGTTTAACGAGGATACTCACCAACAAACCGGCTCTAAACTCTGGACACTTTCGCGCGAAAAACAACTACAATCTGTGTTAGACGACGCACAACGCTACGCAACTGACGCGTTGGCATGGCTGATTACAGATGGCGAAGTCAAAGGCTATCAAGTCTTTGCAACCAATCCCCAAACTTCAGTTCTGCTGTTAACGATTATTGTAACGTTGCTCGATGGGAGCAAAGAACAACGTACGTTTAGCGCAAACTGGAGCATCTAAGTGGCATATCAATCCCCGACGTTATCACAATTAATCAAGCAGGCGGAGCAGCACATTCAGCATCGATTGCCGACAGTGAGGCGCAACAATGTGCTTTCAGTGCTGGCTCGAATCGAAGCCGGATTAAGTGCCGGTGAGCATATGCACCTTGATTGGTTGGCACGGCAGATTATCCCGACTGCCGCCGATGAAGCTTATTTGCTTGAGCATTGTGCTTATCGCGGCATTGCACGTAAAGCAGCAACTGCCGCCGAGGGTATTATCGTTGTCGAGGCGGTCAGCAACAGCGAAATCCCCAAAGATACCGTATTTAAACATACCCTTAGCGGGCTGCATTTTATTGCTACCGCAACAACAGCAGTCCGCATCGGCACAAATGAGATTCATGTGCGATGTGAAATTGAGGGCACACAAGGCAATGTTGAGGCCGAAAGTGCGATCAATTTAACCACTGCCATTTTAGGCGTAAAACCCAATGCGACGGTGAAAGCCCTCAGCGGCGGCACCGATATTGAATCATTGTCATCATTACTTGGTCGCTTAATCTATCGGGTTCAATATCCGCCTGCCGGCGGCTCGGCTTACGATTATGTGCGTTGGGCAAAAGAGGTGTCGGGTGTAACCCGTGCGTGGTGTTTTCCACGCTGGCAAGGGGGCGGCACCGTGGGCGTGGCGTTTGTGATGGATAATCAAGCGACGATTTTACCGACCGCACAACAGATTGATAGCGTTAAGCGGCATATCAGCGGTCATAAAAACCCAATAACGAATCTGTGGGAGGGCATGCCTGCCAATGTCGAGCTGTTTGTGTTTGCGCCCGCGGTCAATCGCTTAAACCTGACGATTCGGCTTGTACCGAATACCCTTGAGCTTAAACAAAAAATTATCACTGCACTTGCGACGCTATTTGCTTCAGTCGAGCCCGGTGGAAAAGTGTATTTATCGCATTTGCGTGCGACGATTTCGAATGTTATCGGCGAAACCGATAACAGCGTGCTTATGCCGACGGCGGACGTGCAGTTGGCTAGCAATCAAATTGTGATGCTGGGAAATATCACATGGCAAGCGTAATGCAAAAACACTATCTTGATGCCGCACTCAAACTGCTGCCGCCTGGTTTGGCGTGGAATCGCACGCCGGACAGTTATTTGGCGCAGTTGTTGGCGTGTCGTTGCGACAGTCTTGAAACCCACAATCAAACCGGGCATCAACTCATCAATGAACGATTACCCAGCAATGCATTTTTGTTGTTAGATGACTGGGAATCCTTTTTCGGATTGCCGGAATGTGGTACGGAAATTTCCACCATTGAATCACGCCGTGCGGCGTTGACCGCTAAAGATAATGAAGTCGGCTCATTTAACAAGCACTATCTACAAGATATCGCTCGAAAAAACGGCTATGAAATTAATATCGTTGCTCATCACCCGCACCACTGCCGCCGAGATTGTGTTTATCCGTTGCATCCGCCTGAAAATGCGTGGCGCGTGTTTATTTACACCACATCAAAAAGCATTCGCAATGCAGCATGCTTGGACGATATTACAAATGAATTAGTTATGATTGAACGGTCAAAAATTGAGTGTTATTTACAGCGTTTTTGCTATTCACATTTAGAAGTGGTTTTTGTTTACGAAGAGGAATAAGTATGTATGCATTAGATAATAGTTCCGGCGTTGCGGTAATGCCTGGTATTAAACCACAGTTGAAATCAGCATTGGAGCCACAATGGTTCACGGAGGGCGGCAACGGTGTCGCGCCGACATATCCCGGTGCAGACTGGTTTAATATTGTACAGGCCGAGTTGCTGAATGTCTTAAAAAAAGCCGGGATAAACCCGGATAAAGCAAATCACGAACAGCTGACTCGCGCGATTCAGAAATTAGGTGGTTATGACTTTTTAATCGGCCTGCCGCTACCGTACCCCAAAACCACCGTGCCAACCGGCTGTTTAGCCATGCGCGGGCAGTCTATCTCACAATCGACCTATCCTGTGCTATACAGCTTATATGGTGGCACGTTGCCGGATTTACGCGGTGAGTTTATCCGCGGTTGGGATAATGGACGGGGTGTTGACCGCGGGCGGACGATTTTGAGTGCGCAAAATAGCACTTCAATCGCTTTATCTCTTGGACGATTCTCACATAATGGATACGATGGTCATGAAATTACAGATCATGACGGAATTAGCGCCACCCATCCAGGCTATGCAAAATTTAAAGCTACAGATAATTCTTACGGCGACGGAATATCTTACGTCAGCATACGCCCTCGTAACATCGCCCTGCAATATATCTGTCTAGCAGGCTAAAGGAGATAAAAAATGACAATCCAATTTGATAATGACGGTTTTGCCCTTGAAGACGGCACAATCACGGTTTATATCGCAGACCAAAACGGCATTTTTAGCCACAGCGATACAGAGTTTGTGAGCATTGGCACAGGCTTAAGCGCAGGGGCATATCTTGACGCACCGCCAGAAGCCAAGCGCGGTTTTGCCATTGTGCGCACCGATAGCGGCTGGGAATATCAACCCGACCACAGGGGCGAAGCGGTGTATTCCACCATTGACCAAACTGCACTTGAGATTTCTGCACTGGGCGATTACCCCGAAAATACGACAACGAAAAAACCCGATTGCGATTGCCACGTCTGGGACGGTGAAAAATGGGTATTAGATAAAACCAAAGCCAACGAACGCAAAACTAAACAACAAGCCAGTATTTGGGAACAAATCAAAGCAAAACGTTATACCGTTACACACGGCGGCGTTTACGTTGATAGCGTTAAAAAATGGTTTCACAGCGATGAACCCAGTCGTATTCAATATTTAAGCATTCAGCAACTTGAATCGATGCCAGAAAATCTGAATTGGAAAACCATGGATAACAGCTTTGTCGTTATGACAAAAGAGCTGCTTAGTACGGTTATCTTACAAATTATTGCGCAAGAGCAAGCGGCTTTTGCAAACGCGGAGAAACATAGACTGGCAATGTTAGCGAGTGATGAGCCGCTTAATTATGACTTTAGTAGTGGTTGGAGTGCGATTTATGAGTGAAATCTATCTGGCATTCTATAAAGGTAAAAAAACAGGGTGGAGACCAAGAAATTTAATTGCACGGTTTTCGGACTGGCTAACGCGCAAGCTAACACGTGGGCAGTATTCGCATTGTGAGATTGCCGTCAAGAAAACACACTTCACAACAGGTCATCACTACGAAACCGAAACGGAATATGAATGCTATTCGGCAAGTATCCGTGATGGCGGCGTGCGTTGCAAACCCATTGATGTCGATTCAGATAAGTGGGATTTAGTGCCGTTGTCGGGCGTTTCAGAAGCTCAAATTCAACGCTATTTTGAATTGACGAAGGGTAAAAAATACGACTGGTGGGGCGCAATCGGTGTGGTTTTCGGCACGGCGCAACGCACGGATAAGTATTTTTGTAGTGAGTGGTGCAGTAATGCGATTAACGGCAAAAATCAGGGTTGGCGTTTTTCGCCGAATGATTTGGCGGCGATTTTTAAATAAATAATAGATAGAAAAAATTAGTAGCGTAGATAAACGAATATTTCTCTATAATGAGTACTTATTATGAACTTTAGGGATTTTATATGACAGTTTTTATTGGCGATAGGCATTTTGAAGTATCATATAGAGATTTTTCTATGATTCTCAAATTAGCAGTTAAAGTATCTAAATTAGGAGCTAATAGACGTTCTACTGGGTTTAGGATGACATTTGCATCTATTTTGTTTACCAAAATATGCGTCATTTCTCTCAGTCTGCAAAAACTAACGACTCAGGATATTCCTAAAAAACATATTGCAGAGCATTGGGATTATGCTTCGTCATTTAGCTTAGCAAGAAATCTGATGGAGTGTTTCCATACATTATTTTATTTGTGTTTTGATGATATATTAGAAGAGGAAAGGATTACACGTAAAAATATTTTTAATCTCCACGATATTAAGGCAAGAGAACAGTTGTTTACTTTGATGACTGCTCTTTCTGATGAAGAAGTCAAGCAAAATAATCATTCTGAATGTTTAGAATATATTATGGAAGAGTTGAAATGTGATACCCATTTTCAAACGTTAGAACCATCTGATAAAAAACAATATATTTCAGGAAAGAAAGCTTTTATGATGAGTCGAGAGGATATTGAAATACGAAGTGGAGGTGATAAAGATACATTTAAAATGTGGTATAAGTTGTTATCAGCAAACACTCATTCATATCCTCTCGGCTTTTTTCACATGATATGGGGTACTAGAGGGACTGGAGTTAGATCGGCTACAGAAGAACAATATACTGCGATGGCTCTAAACATTTCAGAATATTATTTAATTCAAAGTGTCAGGGGAATGGTGAAAATAATTTACCCAGATATTCTTGATAAGCTGAGTCCTAGAGAAAAAAAGCTAGTTGATCTAAACAATCAAATCTAGAACGTAAAACTAATATGAAAATGTAATGTTATTTCATATACAGAAACAAATGACACTTGTATTTATCTCGCTTTTTTATGCGCATTTATCTCGCGCGGCATTATAGTGGATATGGAAAACAGCGATAGGGTAGTTATCTTTTTTCGCTTCTTTTTATTGGCATTTGGGTGTTTTTTAAGCAAAAAAATCCGGTAAGCTGCTTGGTTTACCGGATCAAATAGTCATCAAATAGTGATTAACGTGCGGAACCGAGTGGTATTTCTGCATCCGGTTCGTGCGTAATGCGATTGCGTAGATCACGACGGATCACTTCAATGGTCCAGAACCAGCAAATGTGTCCGATCAGCTC
Source organism: Testudinibacter crocodili (assembly GCA_006228005.1). Lineage (GTDB taxonomy): Bacteria > Pseudomonadota > Gammaproteobacteria > Enterobacterales > Pasteurellaceae > Chelonobacter. Next base: position 25,753 of record VDHG01000065.1, on the reverse strand, counting down.
TGAAACATGCTCATACAACGGCCATTCTGATACCGGTGGAGTCAAGCCCAATAATGGGAAAGTAATATAGTGCACGGCAATATTGGCGATTAAACCGGCGGCGATCCCCTGCCATAGTTTCACTCTTGGAAAACGTTCAGCGACGATACAGTAGCTGATGGCGAATACCAATGAAAAAATCATGTGGGTGACACCAATCCAATTGAACGCATGATCGGCAAAGGTGAATGCAGCTTGGGTCGGGTCAATACCTAAGTAGTCACGCAGGAAAACATGTGGCGGATTCAAGAATGCACGCGAGCAAACTTCCAGAGCCTGCGACGGATCTTGGCAGGCGGCAGTGAACAGATCCAACGGACTGCGCGGCGGAAACGGATGCTCGGCGCCCCATTTGACAAATGCTGAAATGATGCCACCGATGATACCGACAAACAGTGCTACGCCATAGCGGCGACGGCTCGGATCGGTTTGTTGAAATAACCATTGAAACATAATATAAAACTCCAAATAAGCTTATAATAAATAAAAACCTGAGCAGATTTACTACTCAGGTTTGGGATTATACTTATTTGCGGTTATAAATTAAACATCAATTTGAGTGATTTTGTGTTAAATGTCGATCCCGTCGAAAAGTGCGGTGCTGAGGTAGCGTTCTGAGGCGGAAGGCAGAATCACCACAACCAGCTTATCGGCAAATTCAGGCTGTTTAGCGATTTTGTCGGCAGCAGCCAATGCTGCACCGGAAGAAATGCCGCCGAGAATGCCTTCTTCTGCCATCAAACGGTGCGCAGTGGCAATCGCTGTTTCGCTATCGACGGTTTCGACACGATCAACCAGTGACAAATCCAGATTTTTCGGGATAAAACCGGCGCCGATGCCTTGAATTTTATGTGGACCCGGTTTCACCTCTTCGCCGTTACGAGTTTGGCTGATCACCGGTGATTCTGTCGGTTCAACCGCAATCGAGGTAATCGCTTTGCCAAAATCGTGTTTAATGGCACGGCTGATGCCGGTTATTGTGCCGCCAGTGCCGACGCCCGCGACGAGCACATCGATTTTGCCGTCGGTGTCGTGCCAGATTTCTGGTCCGGTCGTTTGTTGGTGAATCGCCGGATTTGCCGGGTTTTCAAACTGTTTCAAAATGATATAACGGTTAGGATCGGAAGCGGCAATCTCTTCAGCTTTGGCAATCGCACCTTTCATGCCTTTTGCGCCTTCAGTCAACACCAAATTCACGCCTAAGCCTTTCAACAGACGTTTACGTTCTAAACTCATGGTTTCTGGCATGGTTAAGGTGATTTTATAGCCGCGTGCCGCTGCTACATACGCCAATGCAATGCCGGTGTTACCGCTGGTGGCATCAACAATTTCTTTCCCTTCGGTCAAAATGCCGTCTTTTTCTGCCTGCCACACCATATTGGCACCGATGCGGCATTTGACGCTAAAACTTGGATTGCGTGCTTCGATTTTTGCCAACAGGTTGCCGTTGTTGCCGAAATGTTTTAAACGCACTAACGGGGTATTACCGATGGTTTGTGAGTTATCTGCAAAAATTGTCATTTTAACCTCTTATGATGGAGTTAACGGTAAAAGCGATGGTTAGAGCATAGTCGCTTTTCTCATAAAAAAGTAATGGTTTGTGGTTATACTTTATAACATTCGGTTATTAGTCGATTTTAAAATTATAGGCTTAGTGAGGGTTGCTGACCGCACTTGAGGTCGCTGTTGCAACATCGGTTCCTGCTGCGTTTTTCTCAGCAGCGGCTTCACTTTGCCATGGGCGGTAGTGATCGACCCAAAGTGCGGTTGAGCCGCAAACGGCAACCGGGATAATAATAAAATTTAAAAATGGGATAAAAGTGCAGATTGATACCAAACCGCCGAAAGTTAAATTCAGGCTGCGCTTTTCTGCCAGTTGGTAACGCATTCGCATAAAAGAAATTTTATGATTATCAAACGGATAATCACAATATTGAATCGCTGCCATCCAGGCGCCGTAAAGAAAAAACAGTGGCGGAATAATGGTTTGCCCGACACCCGGCACAAAACTCAGGACAAATAATCCGATAAATTTCGGAAATGAATAGGCAAATTTTTGCCATTCACGGCGCAACATTCGTGGTGTATCTTTGACCAAATCCAGCGCCCCCAGACTTTGATCGTTGTTTTGCCCGGTCAGCAATTTTTCTACTTTTTCTGCCAGAATACCGTTGAACGGCGCCGCGATAAAACCGGCTAATAAATTGAAAATAAAGAAAAAAACGATCAAAATGGTAATAATCGCCAAGCCGTAAACCAAATAGCTGATCCAATCTAGCCATGTCGGAACGAAACTCACGAGCCACTGCGCAAAATTGCCGATTTGTCCCAGCATCAGCCAAAAAATAGCGACCAGCAGCACAATATTGATCAAAATCGGCATCACGACAAAGCGACGCAATCCCGGACGACTGATCAAATGCCAGCCGCGTAAAAAATAGGTCAGCCCTTGTTTGAATTCGGATTGTTCTGCTTGAAACATGGTTTATCGCTCCTGTGTGCGGTTATTGTTACTATTATAGCAGCTATAGCTGCGCTCACTATAAGTGACTGTCAGCGCTAAAGCAAATCTTGATCATCAGCAGGTTTTGTGGATTTAATCATAGCCTTAAACATGTTAAACATAGTTTTTTACGGAAAAAATATGATAAGCTTGCAAAATCAATTTCCGTTAATGGATATTGAAGGTGTTCAAGCGCGTTCATTGGCATTTATCTACTCGGCAACCACTTTATTAAAGTATCGGTTAATGTATAGATTCAATTAAAGAATTAGGTTCAATTAAAGAATAGGTTCATGATGGATTTGCATATTATTTTAATCATTCTAATCGTACTGATTTTGGCTATTCTCGTTGTGCATGGTTTGTGGTCGAGCAGACGTGAGAAATCGCAGCTGTTTAAGGCGGCAAATACTTTTACGTATGATTCCAGAACCGCAGATTCGCTAAATTCACTAAAAGACGAGCCGGATTTGCTGCACCAACCTACCTCAACCGACGGCAGGGGGCAGACAACCGAGTCGCAAGCCAGTGATCGTGCGTGGCGAACGGACGAAACCGCACTTTCACAGACTGAAGCACCGACAAATTCACCTCAACATTCTGCGCAACCAGCGGTTTCGGTGGAGCAGGCGGTCAGTAATATCCGTATCACCTTGCCGGAACAAACGAACACAACCAACCAGACAACGCAGAGTACATTGACTCAAAGTGCGGTTGACCATCACGCCAGCAGTGTGGATTCATTATCTCGCTCGTCATTGTTGAATCGCACGATAGCGGATCTTGAGCAAGAACTTGACAGTGAAGAGGGAATTAATACCTCTTCTGAAGTGTTGCGTGAAGAGCTGGCGCGAGTGACCCAACAGCGAAAAATCAATATAAGCCAAGAGGTGAGCGGCGACCCACGCAATGCTATAAGCCATCAAACTGCTGCGCCCAGCGCAGCGGCGGCAATCATTCGCGCACAACTGAATCCGGAAACAGAGAACCAATCGAGCCAGACATCGCAACCAAGCACCGACTCGACGCCATCTTCTGCTGAAAAAACCGATAGTGCACACAGTAATGAAAAACCAAAAATGATATTGCTATATGTGGTCGCAGCGCAAAATCAAGCGTTTCAGGGCACGCAAGTGGTACAGTCACTGGATAATCTGGGATTTTTGTATGGTCAGCACAGCTTGTATCATCGTCATTTGGATTTAGATGGCAGCTCACCGATCTTGTTTAGTGCGGCGAATATGATGAAACCGGGCATTTTCGATTTGGACAGCATTGCTGATTTGCGCACCGCCGGTTTGGTATTGTTTATGCACTTGCCGTCGCACGGCAGTGATCTGGCAAACTTCCGCTTGTTACTGCGTGCCGCGCAAACGTTGGCGGACGAGCTGCACGGACAAGTACTAGATGACAAACGCCAACCCTTTGATCAAGCATCAAAAGAGTACTATTTAAGTTTGATTAGTTAAGCCTGTTCTAGCCCATCGGATAACTTGAACCGCACTTTGCTTAAAAGTGCGGTCTTTTTTAGAAAAATATGATGAATACACAAATTATTTCCCAACAAATTGAGCAGTTGCGCCAACAACTTCGTTATCATGAATACCAATACCATGTGTTGGATCAGCCACAAATTCCCGATGCGGAATATGATCGTCTGTTGAACCAACTCAAACAGCTTGAAGCAGAGCACCCACAACTGATTAGCCCCGACTCGCCGACGCAACGGGTTGGGGCGAAACCACTGGCGGGTTTTCGGCAGATTACCCACGAGCTGGCGATGTTATCATTGGATAATGCCTTTTCCGATCAAGATTTTTATGCCTTCGAGCGGCGAATTCAAGAGCGGTTAGGCAGCGTGGAAGAACTGACATTTTGCTGTGAGCCGAAACTGGACGGACTGGCGGTCAGTATTTTGTATCTCAACGGTGTGCTAAGCCAAGCGGCGACACGCGGTGACGGCACCACCGGTGAGGATATTACCAGCAATATTCGAACCATCCGCAATATTCCGCTGCAACTGTTGAGCGATACGCCGCCAGTGCGTTTAGAAGTGCGTGGCGAAGTGTTTATGCCACATCACGCTTTTGAACAACTGAACCAAGATGCGTTGCGGCACGGGCAAAAAACTTTTGCCAACCCACGTAATGCGGCGGCGGGATCGCTGCGTCAGCTGGACCCGAAAATCACTCGCCAGCGCCATTTGAGTTTGAATGCCTACAGCATCGGGATTTCCGAAGGCGTTGAGTTGCCAGCCACTCACTATGCACGGCTGCAATGGTTGAAATCGCTGGGGATTCCGATCAACAACGAAATCCGTTTATGCCAAGGCAGTGCCGAAGTGCTGAAGTATTACCAAGCGATTGCCGCTAAGCGCGATCAATTGGGCTATGACATTGACGGTACGGTGCTGAAAGTGAATGCGATTGCGTTGCAAGAGCAGCTAGGGTTTGTCGCCAAAGCACCACGTTGGGCAATCGCCTATAAATTTCCGGCGCAGGAGCAGCTTACCTTATTAAAAGATGTCGAATTTCAAGTTGGTCGCACTGGTGCGATCACCCCGGTGGCGAAGTTGGAACCAGTGTTTGTTGCCGGAGTAACCGTCAGCAATGCCACCTTGCACAACGGTGATGAGATCGAACGGCTTGGTGTGGCGATTGGGGATACCGTGATTATCCGCCGTGCTGGTGATGTGATTCCGCAGATTATCGGGATTCTCGAAGATCGCCGTCCGGCAGATGCCAAACCGATCATATTTCCGCAACATTGCCCAGTGTGCGGCTCAGCGATTGTACGAATTGAGGGCGAAGCCGTTGCCCGCTGCACTGGCGGACTGTTTTGCGATGCGCAACGCAAAGAGGCGCTGAAACATTTTGTATCACGCAAGGCGATGGATATTGACGGTGTGGGCGATAAATTGATTGAACAGTTGGTTGAACGGGAGTTGATTCACACCCCGGCGGATCTATTCCGTTTGGATAAAATCACCTTGATGCGCTTGGAACGAATGGGCGATAAATCGGCACAAAATGCGTTGAATAGCTTAGAAAAAGCCAAAAAAACTACGCTTGCGCGTTTTATCTTCTCGCTGGGTATTCGCGATGTCGGCGAAGCCACCGCACAAAATTTGGCGAACCATTTTAAAACCCTTGAGGCAATTCGTGCCGCCGATCAAGAGCAGCTCAAGCAGGTGCAGGACATCGGCGATGTAGTTGCAATGCGGGTCTACCTGTTTTGGCAGGAGGAACACAACCGCAGCGTGGTGGAAGATCTGCTAGCGCAAGGTGTTCACTGGGAGGCGGTAGAAGCAAAAGAAGTTAGCGACAATCCGCTCAAAGGCAAAAGCGTGGTGCTGACCGGCACGCTGACTCAAATGTCACGTGACCAAGCCAAAGCCTATCTGCAACAACTGGGCTGCAAAGTCAGCGGCAGTGTTTCTGCCAAAACTGACTATCTGATCGCCGGTGAGAAAGCGGGGTCTAAACTCAGCAAGGCACAAGAACTGGGAATTTCGGTGCTGTCTGAAGCTGAATTTTTGGCGTTGGTTGCGGAAAGCTAGTCTCTCTTTGTCCCCCTATTTTGTGGGCGGGATAAAGATTTTGCCAGCGTATTGCCGCAGTAAGCCCGATTCTCAGCCGACCAGAATCTCTCAGCCGACCAGAATCTCTCAGCCGACCAGAATCTGGCTTAGTGGTACATCCCAATGTTCAATCGGTAATTGGTTAACCTGTTGACATTGGTGTGCCAAGCCGACGGCGATAACATTTTTCTGTTGCAGATGTTGCAAAGTGCGGTCATAGAAGCCGCCGCCCATGCCAAGCCGATTGCCTTGCCGGTCGAAGGCTACCAATGGAGTGAAGATAATTTCTAATTCATTTTGCGGAACCAACCGAGTGAGATCTAGCGTAGGTTCTGGAATCGCAAACTGATTGGGCTGTAACAGGCTGTTGCGATCATAACGAAAAAACAGCAAATGTCCCGCTGTAAACGGATGCAAACGTGGCAGACAGACAGTTTTTTCCGCCTGCCATAGTTTTTCGATTAAAAGTGCGGTTGAAATCTCGCCGTTAAACGCTAAATACAGCGCCACAGTTTCAGCGTTGCATTGGGCAATCAACGCGAGCGCTTGTCGGCAAATATTTTCTGCCGCTTGTTGCTGTTGCTCAGCACTAAGCTGCTGGCGTTTGGCACGCATTTGACGCCGAATTTGTTGGCGTTGTTGGGTGATATTGAGCGTTGGTTTTGTTGCTAGGCAAGAATCGGTCATAATCGTGACACTTGAATTGCTTCACAGAAGTTTGGATTGGGTCCCGAGGTGCCGTTGCGAATAATCGGTCCTTGAACCCTACGGTTCAAGGGAGCCAGTCATACCGTTTTCAGGCTTCTCGGTCGAACCGAGCTTGCACACCGACAGTGAGGGACCGACTCAATAAAAGTTAAGTATCGGCTCAGGGACTTAATCCGCTGACGCACACCCCAGGAAATTTGTTCTTTAAATACTAGCCTACTTTATCGAAAAGTGCCAGTGTTACAATGTGATAATGTGTCCGTCCGCACATTTTTACGACTATTTGTTTACTATTTGCATATCTGCGCCAACTTCCGCCAGTGCACTGCTCAGCGAGGCATCCAATTGCTGAATGCGATGCAGCATCGAATCTTGTTGTTGATTTTTGCGTTTCTCTTGTTGCAATTCAAAGGTTAAATTCAGCGCAACAATCGATAGCACCCGATCCATTTGCAACATGCCGCTACGTTCCTTCAACTCTCCGACCCGTTGTTCCAATTGCAATGCCGCTTCGCGCAGCGCCGGTTGTTGCTCTTCCGGACAATGTAATCGTAAAACCTGACCAAAAATACGTAATTCGATATTTTCAGACATTTGCTAACCCCATGGACTGGCTTAATAAAAAGTAGCAATTATTATGCCATATTCTGTTGTTTTAACCATAGCGAAAGATGAATTTCGGGATTGTTTTGTTGGTTGTCATCGGCTTTGAGTGATAAAATAAAAGTCAACTTATCAGGAAGAAAAATATGACGACAACAACCTTAGACTATCGACAATTCAATCAGTTACTGAAAACTCATCAAATTGGTTTAAATGCTGCCGAACTGCACGGCTTCCTCAGCGGACTGCTGTGTGGCGGCGGGCAAAAAGCCAATTGGAAATCCTTAACTTATCAATTCACCAATGAGGGACACGCCTATCCCACCGATTTAATGAAAAAAGTCGAGCAGTTGTATCAAGAAATTGATGACAGTTTGAGCGATGAAGAACACTTTCGTTTTGAAATTTGGCTGGACGAAAGTGATATTTTTGCCCGTGCCGATTCGCTTTCCGACTGGGTGAACCACTTCCTATTGGGGTTGGGTTTGGCAAGACCACAATTGGAGCAAGAGGATGACGAAGTTCAAGAAGCGGTTGCTGATTTGAACGATATTGCACGTTTGGGCTATGAAGAGGACGACGATGCCGAAGAGTTGGACGTGGCATTGACGGAAATCAGCGAATATCTGCAAACCATTGCGATGTTTTTCTACAGCAGTTTCAATCAAAAAGCACCGCTTGATACCAGAGTACTTCATTAAACTATATTATTTATTAAAAGTGCGGTAACCATTATGGATTTAACTTATCTGGCAGCTCTGCCAACCACGGAATTTGAACAGCGGCGCCAACGTTTATGCGACCAACTGCCCGACAGCAGTGCCGTGCTGATTTTCTCTGCACAAGAGCAAACTCGCAATGCCGACAGCACCTATCCGTTTCGGCAAGACAGCTATTTTTGGTATTTAACCGGCTTTAACGAGCCGAATTCGGCATTGTTGCTGTTAAAACGTGGCGCTACATATCAAAGTGCGGTTTTCCTGAGACCATCTGATCCATTGCTAGAAACGTGGAACGGACGTCGTTTGGGCGTCGAAAAAGCGCCGGACAGTTTAAAATTGGATGCGGCTTATTCGATCGAAGACATCAATCTGGAATTGCCTAAATTACTCAATGACATCACCGCACTTTATCAAGCAGAAGATCAGCAAGCGTGGGGCGACAAAATTGTCAGCGATAGCCTGCATTATGCGCGCCAGCACCAACGGCAAGGTTTCAGCGCGCCGACACAGCGGATCGACTGGCGACCATTATTAGATGAAATGCGCTTGTTTAAATCGCAGCACGAGGTGGCATTGTTGCAGCAGGCAGGACAAATCTCTGCACTGGCGCATTTACGAGCGATGCGACAAACCCGCCCGAACCGTTATGAATATGAGATAGAAAGCGAAATTTTGCACGAATTCAACCGCCATGGCGCACGGTTTGCGTCTTATAACAGCATTGTCGCCGGGGGTGAAAATGCCTGTATTTTACATTACACCGAAAATGATCAATTATTGCAAGACGGCGATTTGGTGCTGATTGATGCCGGTTGCGAATTTGCGATGTATGCCGGCGACATCACCCGCACTTTTCCGGTCAATGGGCAGTTCAGCCCAGCGCAAAGAGCGGCGTATGAACTGGTGCTGAAAGCGGAAAAACGTGCGCTTGAGCTGTTGGTGCCGGGGGCGAGCATTTATCAAGTCAATCAAGAAGTGCTGAAAATCAAAGTGGCCGGTTTGGTTGAATTGGGGATTTTGCACGGTGAAGTCGAGCAGCTGATTGCCGACAAAGCCTATTTACCGTTTTACATGCACGGCTTGGGGCATTGGCTCGGTTTGGATGTGCATGATGTCGGGCATTATGGCGAAAATCGTGACCGCACTTTGGAGGTCGGCATGGTGCTGACAGTCGAGCCGGGACTGTATTTAAGCAAAAACAGCAATATTCCTGAGCAATATCAAGGCATCGGCGTGCGAATTGAGGATAATATCCTGATTACTGAATACGGTAATAAAGTGCTGACGGCGGCGGTGCCGAAAGAGATTGATGAAATCGAAATCCTGATGCAGCAAAAATAATACAGAAAAAACAGCGAGGATAACGGCAATGGAAAAATCCTATGATCTGGTGATTGTCGGCGGCGCCATGAGTGGCTGTTGTCTGGCGTTGGCGCTAGCACAGCACCTGCCGGATTTACGCATTGCCGTCCTTGAGAAAAATGCTAAAACAAAACCACAGCCACGGCAAAAATGCGGTTTTGATGCACGCAGTATTGCGTTGTCGCAGGGCTCTTGCCAAAAATTGCAGCAGATAGCGTTTAATGCCAAGCAAAGTTTATGGCAGAAAATCGCACCGTTGGCGGAGGCAATCACTCAGATTCATGTGAGTGATCGTGGGCATTCAGGCATTGTTGAACTGTCGTCGCAAGCTTTACAGTTGAGCCGCTTGGGGGCGGTGGTCGAGTTGGCGGCGATGGGCAAAATCTTGCTGGAGGCGATTGATCACTCCCCGAATGTTGATTATCTATCCCCGGTGACGATTACCGAGTTGCAGCGCAGTGCGGATGCTGTTCACCTGCAATTAAGCGATCAATCCCAGTTGCAGACCGCACTTTTGGTCTGTGCTGATGGCAACCATTCCACGATAGCACAGCAATGCGGCATCCATTATCAAACCTTGAACGACTATCAACAAAGTGCGGTGATCGCCAATGTTAAAACTGCGGTGGCGCACGATGGGCGGGCTTTTGAACGCTTTACCGCACAGGGACCGTTGGCGCTGTTGCCTTTACAGCAAGATTGGTTATCGTTGGTGTGGTGTGTACGCAACCCTGAAGCGCTGCTGGCGTTAGATTACACCGACTTTTTAGCACAACTGCAACAGCAATTCGGCTGGCGGCTTGGCAAATTTGAGCAGATCGGTAAACGGAGTGCGTATCCACTGAAATTGCAAAAAGCTGATCGTCAAATTCATCACCGCTTGGCTTTAGTCGGCAATGCGGCACAAACGCTACACCCGATTGCCGGACAAGGCTTCAATTTAGGGCTGCGTGATGTCACTTGTCTGGCGGCGATCTTGGTGCAAGCGGTGCAACAGCGGCAAGATTTGGGCTCAAGTGCGGTGTTGCAGCGCTATCAACAGCAGCGGCAAGCGGATCAGACACGGATGATCAACCTGACCGACAGTTTGGTCAACACTTTCGCCAACGATTTGCTGCCGTTGCAAATTGCACGCAACGCCGGTTTGTTGGCACTGTCCGCCTTTGCACCGTTGCAGCAACAGTTTATCAAACCGACATTAGGCTGGGTATAACAGACGGAATATCAACATGAAAAATGCAGATGTAGTGATTATTGGCGGTGGTATGGTTGGTTTGGCGCTTGCGGCTGCACTGGAAAACAGCGCTTGCCAAATTGTGATTGTCGAGGCGTTTGCGCCGGATCCAAACAGCTTGCCGAACCTCAGCAACCGAGTCAGTGCGCTGAATCTTGCCAGCCAAAAAATGTTGCATCAGTTTGGCGTGTGGCGGTCATTGAAACAGGGACGTTGTTGTGATTATTCGCAAATGGAGGTGTGGGAAAAAGACAGTTTTGCCAAAATTGATTTTGATGCGGCTTCACTGGGTTTGGATCAACTGGGTTATATAATCGAAAACCAACTGATTCGCCACCACTTATGGCAAAAAATTACGCGCCAAACGAATGTTGAAATTCTGCACGGTAAGCCGAAAAGTTTGAATATCAATCAACAATGTGCTTTGCTTACGCTGGAAGATGGCACAATGTTGACCGGAAAACTGGTGGTAGGCGCCGACGGCGCCAATTCGTGGCTGCGGCAACAAACGGATATTCCATTGAATTTTCGTGATTACGGACACCGTGCATTAGTTTGCAATGTCGAAACCGTCGAACCGCACTTGCACAGCGCACGACAAATTTTCAGTCACGATTCAATCTTGGCATTTTTGCCGTTGCAGCAACCGCACTTGTGTTCGATTGTCTGGTCACAACCGCCTGAAGCGGCAGAACAGCATTTGAATATGGACGATCAGGCGTTTAATAAAGCGCTGAATATCGCTTTTGACAACCGTTTGGGCTTGTGCAACGTGGTCGGTAAACGCCAAACGATTCCGCTCACCGCTCGCTATGCCAGAGATTTTGTGAAACCCCGAATTGCGCTGATCGGCGATGCGGCACACACTATTCATCCGCTGGCAGGATTGGGGGTGAATCTTGGTTTTATGGATGCGATGGCGTTGGCACAAGAGATTGAGAAAAATCTACAGCAACATGTTGATATTGGCGAGCTGCGTTATTTGCGCCACTACGAACGCTGGCGCAAAAGCGAAGCGGTAAAAATGCTCGTTGCAATGCAGGGCTTTAAATCGTTGTTTAATGACTCAAATCCGCTGAAAAAACTGCTACGCGGGGTTGGCATGACATTGACCGACAAACTGCCGATAGTCAAAGATCAATTGATGGCACAAGCGCTGGGACTCAATGGCGATCTGCCACAAAAAATCAAACAGATGCCGAATGATGAATTAATCTTCTCTTGAATGGAGATATAATGCCTGTAATACTACGCTTTAAAGGATACAAATTTTTCTTTTACTCTAATGAAGGCAATCCTAGAGAGCCTGCACATATTCATGTTAGAAATGCAGAAGCCGAAGCTAAATTTTGGTTGGCACCACAAATATCTTTGGCGCAAAATGATGGATTTAACGCAAAAGAATTAAGAGAATTATTAGATTTTATCCACCAACATTCAAGAATATTACTGGAGGCTTGGAATGACTATTTCAGCTAAGAATGTGAGATTTGATGAGCATACCATGTGGGTTGAGTTGAATGATGCTCGCACTATAGGTGTGCCGTTAGCATGGTTTCCAAAACTTTTACAAGCCAGTCAAGAAGAATTAAGTTGCTATGAACTTAGTCGTAGGGGTATTCACTGGGAGCAGCTTAACGAAGATATTTCGGTTGAGGGATTGCTTGCTGGACGCGGGGACCTCACTTACAAATATAACCATATCGCCTAGCGAATTAATCTTATTTCTTACATAACAAAAGAGCGGTTTTCCTCTACAGAAAACCGCTCTTTTACAAATTTAATCAAAGATTAAATAATCGCATAAGCCAGGGTATAACCGACAAAACAGGCAGTGACGACACCAATTAAACCCGGTACCATGAAACTGTGGTTGAAGTAGTATTTGCCGATTTTGGTGGTGCCGGTGACGTCGAAGTTGACGGTGGCGATGTCTGACGGGTAGTTCGGGATAAAGAAGTAACCGTAGGTTGCCGGCAGTAAACCAATTAACAGTGGTGCAGGTAAACCGATTGCTAAACCGACCGGCAACATCATGCGTCCGGTTGCCGCTTGGCTGTTGATCACCACAGAAACTGCAAACAGTGCAAATGCAAAGCTCCATGGGTAGGATTGCACCATTTCAGTGACACCGGCTTTAAACGACGGCATCGCATATTGGAAATAGGTGTCGCTCATCCAAGCAATACCAAAAATCGCAATCATTGCCACCATACCGGATTTAAATACCACACCGTTCGGCACGGTTTGCGGATTGGTTTTGGTGGCGACCAAAATAATCCCTCCAAAGGCAAGCATCATCATCTGGATAATAATGCCCATGGAAATCGCTTTGTTTTCGCCGATGGTTCTGACTTCTGGGAAAATCGCGACAATCACAATAATCACCAACGCTAAGATAAACAGCAGTACCGCATTGCGCGCTGAACTTGGCAGAGCTTCGTTCAGGGTGGTGCTGGTGGTATTGGCAATTCGGTCTTTCCAGATTGGGTCTTGTAGACGGCGTTGATATTCTGGATCGTCTTTCAGTTCTTTGCCACGGCGCAAACTGTACAGTGACATCATAATCACCCCGGCTAAAGTAGCAGGAATGGTAACGGCAACAATGCTCAGCAAGGTAACGTGTTCATAGCCCGGCAACTCGACGATTTGGGTCAGGTAATAAACTACGGCGGCAGAAATCGGGCTACCGGTAATCCCCAATTGAGAGGAGACAGAAGCGGCTGCCATCGGGCGTTCCGGACGGATACCGTTTTTCAGTGCCACATCACCGATAATCGGCATAATGGTGTAAACCGCATGCCCTGTACCCAGCATCAACGTCATAATATAGGTGACTAAAGGGCCTAAAATGGTGACCATTTTCGGGTTGCGGCGCAAAATCCGTTCAGCGATTTGCAGCATATATTTCAAACCACCGGCGGCTTCTAGAATCGAAGCACAGGTGACGACCGCGATAATAATCAGCATGACATCAATCGGCGGCGAAGACGGCGGCATACGCAGCACAAACACTTCAATTAGCAAGCCGATTCCGGAAACTACCCCTAAACCAACCCCGCCAAAACGGCTGCCGATATACAGCATGATTAAAAGAAATAAAAACTCTAAATACAGCATATTAATTCCTTGCATAAAATTAGTCATAAAACGGCGCTATGATACGAAATTTATATCAGTAAACAAGCAGCAAATATGCAAGAATTGATTTATCTCACTAATAATAGTTATTGGCTACATTTTTGTTGCAGAAATATTTAAGTAATGCAACATCTGTGTAACTTTTCACTATTTTACGGAGATAAAAATAGCGTAAACTCTTTTTATTTTTTTGATTTAAGTTTTAATCAAATTATTAAACATTTCAGTTAAACGTTCATCGGCTTTTTTCAGTTTTTCTTGAGTATGATACAACCATGTTTCATGCTGGCCTAGTTGCTCGGTTGCTTTATTTAAAATTCGCTGTACTTCTGCCGGATTAGTTCCGCCCAATGCCAGATGATTGTTAATCATATTACTTGGTTCCAAATGGCTAAAGAAAGTCTCTTTCGACAGAGGGAAAGTGATTTTGTTTGGCATGGTTTCGGTGATGACTTGATCAAACATTGTTACTACTTTATCAAACGGTAGCTGCGCCGGAGGCAATTTATGTAGCCGCCCGTATTGGGCTAATTTTGAGGCAAATTGATGTGCAATAGTGAACGGTATTCCGGCTTGGCGCTGAAGCACATTTGCCAGTTCGGTAGTGGTTGAATAGTCGGCATTGACTTGTTCCAGTGCCGCTTCTTTGTCAATTTTCAAGCCTTCCAACACCGCATTGACGCTTTTCAGCATGGTGCAAGCTCGTTCTAACGTTTCTGAAACCTCTAAATTTTTATAATCGGTTAAACCTGAATTGACGTTGTGGGCGGAGATACTGGCTTTGAAGGCGTCGCCGGTGACTTGACTTGCCAGTAAACGTGCTTTATCCAAGGATGATGGATTGCGTTTTTGTGGCATCAAAGTGCTTGGGCTATTTAACGATTCTTTTTCAAGCAACAGCCAAGGGCGAGTATGGTGGAACTGGATATGTAAGTCCTGAATTAAAGTGCCGATAGACAATGCCAGCAAGGACGCTAGATAAGCGCCTTCAACACCAACATCAATCAATGATAATTGTGCGGCATCAAACGCATTTTCAACATAGCCTTCAAATCCTAAAAAATCGGCGAGTGCTGCCCGATTGATCGGGAAGCTGGATGTTGCCAGTGCTGCTGCGCCAAGCGGACATTTATTCAAACGGACGAAATAAGCTGAGAATCGTTGGGTGGTGCGTGCTAAGGTGGCTTCGTAGCCTAAAAGCAAGTGTCCGAGTGTGACCGGTTGCGCTTGCACGCCGTAGGTATAAGAAGGAACAATGCTATCGAGATTATCATGGGCGATGTTTAAAAGGCGTTTTCGAGTTTCTAGCGATAAATAATATAAGTAGAGGAGACGATCGCGGACTAATAAGCGGTGTAGCGTAGCTTGTATATCTTGCCAGCTACGCCCGACATGAATCATTGAACCTTCCGAACCGGTGAGTTCCAATAACATTGGCTGTATTTCGTAGTAATCGTGTGGGCGCTTCGAACCTGCCGCGAGTTGTTGTAGTGCCAGTGCAACTTTTTGTGCGACAGCTTGGCTGACGATACCTTCTTGGAAGGTCATCAAGGTTGATGCTTTTTCAATCTGATTGATCCAATAAAAAGAATCATGATTAAACATATTCGGTACTCCTTTTTCATGCAACAGGCGATAAAATAGATATAACAAATATTAACAAATATTAACAAATATTATAATATACCTTTGCTTGGAAAATACTACCGATAATATCGTTTGTGATGAAATATTTAACAGAATAACGGTGAATACCGCACTTTTAATATAATATATAAGATATTGAAAACAGACCCTAATAAAAAAGCGGAAATAATCAATATATTTCCGCTTGTTACTTTATTTTACGGGAAGAGTAAATTAAATAATATCCAACAACTCCACATCAAAAATTAACGTGCTGAACGGGGGAATGGAAGCGCCAGCGCCGCGTTCGCCGTAGGCGAGATGGTGAGGAATCGTTAGGCGCCATTTTGAGCCGACCGGCATCATTGAAAGGGCTTCGATCCAGCCACTGATCACGCCGTTGACCGGGAATTCTGCCGGTTGACCACGTTGCACGGAGCTGTCGAACACGGTGCCGTCGATCAGGCTGCCGGTGTAATGTACCCGCACTTGGTCTTGGCGGCTTGGCACCGCGCCATTGCCTGCGACCAATACTTCATATTGCAAACCGCTCTCGGTTTCTTTTACGCCATCGGCTTTTTTGTTTTCAGCTAAGAAGTCTTTGCCCGCTTGTTCCACTTCTTTGAACTGCGCTTGTTGTAATTCAGTAGCTTGTTGCTGCATTTGTTGTAAGGCTTGGCTGACAGCTTGCAGATCAACCGCTGGTGCGTTTTGTTGAATGGCGTCGTAAATCCCTTTTGCCACCGCAGCCACATCAATATTCAACTGACTTTGCAGCAGTTGTTGCCCCATTTGCAGACCGATACCGTAGCTGCCTTGTTGCTCTGTTGAATCTAAGGTGACGTTTGCGAAAAATTGTGCGCTCATAAATATCCTTGTTGTTATAAAAGAAAGTTGTAAAAAATTAAAATTAAGCGGCTGAATCTTGCGTAGCCGTTGAAACGGTCATCGCTTGCCCCATGTTGACCGCACTTGCGGCGGTTAATGTCGGCAAAAACGCTATTTTATCCGCTTGAAATAGATTGATGACGGTCGAGCCAAGACGAAATGCCCCCATTTCTTCGCCTTTTTTTAGTTGCACGGCTGAAGCGCCATCTTGTGGATACTCCCATTGCTGCACCTTGCCGTTGCGTGGCGGATTGATGACGCCTGCCCAAACCGTACTGATGCTGGCGGTGATGGTAGCACCGACCAGAATCTGTACCATCGCACCGAACGGTGTATCAAAATAGCAGATCACTCGCTCGTTGCGTGCAAACAGATTGGGAATGTGTTGGGCTAAAAACGGATTCACCGAAAACAGATCGCCGGGCACATACACCATTTTGCGTAATACGCCGTCGCACGGCATATGCACACGATGATAATCGCGTGGTGATAAATAAGTGGTGATGAATTTGCCGTTTTCAAACGCTTCGGCTGATTTTTTATCCTCGGCTAATAGATCCGATAAGCTGAAGAAATGCCCTTTTGCCTGAAATAACTGTCCGTTAGTAATGTCGCCCAGCTCGCTGATACAACCGTCTGCCGGCAAGCAGACCGCACTTTGATCGGCATGAATCGGGCGAGCTTCCGCTTTTAGAGGACGGATAAAAAATTCATTAAACGATGTATATTGGTTTGCTTCGGTTTTTTCCGCCTCTTGTAGGTTGATTTTGTATTTGGCGCTAAAGGCTTTAATTGCCAAGTGGGTGATTGCGCCCCACTGTTTTTCGGCGAACCAGCCGGCGAGGCGAGTGAGTGCCAACTGTGGCACCATATATTGAAAGGCGATTTTCAGCTGTTGCCAATAACTATTTTTGCTTTGTTGCGTCATATTTCTGGGCTCTTCTCTTCGTTATTTAAATGATAAAGTGCGATTATAACAATTTTCGGCAGTGCTGTAAGGTGAGATTTCCGAAGCGGGCAAAGTGCGGTCTGAATGCCGTAAAAAAAGTTGCTAAAAAAGTATAATTCCTTTTGACTATTCTTGTCCGTGCAGTTAATATGCACGCCCTATGCAAAAGGTTAAACTTCCCCTGACTGTCGATCCGATAAAAGACGCTCAACGCCGTTTGGATTATGTGGGTTATTACTCACCTAACCAATTAGAGCGCTTGGCAACGTCAGTCAGTCGCGTGCTGAATGAGGCACAAGTTACATTGTCGTTTTCAATAGATCCACAACGATTGGTCGTGATCAAAGGTCAGGCTAGTATCGACGTGGAGCTGGTTTGTCAACGTTGTGATAAACCTTTTACTGTGACATTGGAATGCAATTTTTGCTATAGTCCGGTGTCCGACATGGATCAAGCGGATGTGTTGCCGGAAATTTATGAACCAATTGAATTCAATGAATTTGGTGAAATAGATTTGCGCGATGTGGTGGAAGACGAGTTGATGCTTGCTCTGCCGTTAGTACCGATGCACGATCCTGAACACTGTGAAGTGTCCGTGGCTGAACAGGTTTTTGGCAAATTGCCTGCTGAAGCAGAAAAACCAAACCCGTTCGCTGTATTAGCTAATTTAAAGCGAAAATAATTTAGGAGTATAGCCGATGGCTGTTCAACAAAATAAAAAATCTCGTTCACGTCGTGACATGCGTCGTTCACACGATGCTTTGACAACTGCTGCTGTTTCTGTCGATAAAGTAACCGGCGAAACTCATTTACGTCACCATGTAACCGCGGACGGCTACTACCGTGGTCGTAAAGTTATCAACAAGTAATTTCGATTACTCTTGATTCTTTAAGGTAAGCAGTTGAGTCGTCTAACCCTGGCGTTAGATGTAATGGGCGGGGACTTTGGTCCCCGTATTACTATCCCGGCAAGCCTGCAAGCGTTGGAACAGGATCCAATGCTACATCTGGTTTTGTTTGGCGATAGTCAGGCTATTTCCCCCTATCTCGCGAATATTCCCCACCATCTCCGCCAACGAATCAATTTGCAGCATTGTGACCGTGTGGTTAAAAACCAGCAGGGGCTTTCTCATGCTTTGCGCCATAGCAAAGGCAGCTCGATGCGCTTGGCGATTGAAGCAGTGCGCGACGGGGCGGCACAGGGCTGTGTCAGTGGTGGTGATACGGCGGTTTTGATGGGTCTGTCAAAAGTGTTGTTGCAGCCACTGGCAGGGATTCAACGCCCAGCATTGGTGTCCAATATTCCAACCATAGACGGCAAACAGAGCGTTATGCTGGATTTGGGGGCGAATATCGATTGCTCTGCGGAGACGTTGGTGCAGTTTGCCCAAATGGGGGCGATTTTTGCCGAAAATAACTTTGGTTTGGTCTATCCGCGAGTGGCGCTGTTGAATATCGGTATTGAAGAGTTAAAAGGGCTGAAAAACATCCGAGACGCCAGTCAGCTGTTGCAGCAGCAAACCAATTTGAACTATATTGGCTACATTGAAGGCAATTATTTGCTGAATGGATATGCCGATGTGATTGTCTGTGACGGGTTTGCCGGAAATATCGCCTTGAAAACGCTGGAAGGTACGGCGAAAAATATTTTTAGTCTGTTGAAAGGCAACAAAAAACAGCCGCCATCGTTGATTAAAAAACTGCTTATCCGTATCGGCAAATATGCCTTAAAAAAATATTTTGTTCAATTGAAACAGTTTAATCCCGATCAATATAATGGCGCTTCTCTACTGGGATTGACTTCTGTGGTGGTTAAAAGCCACGGCAGTGCCAATCAAGCTGCTTTTCTGTATGCAATACAGCAAGCGGCGTGGCAAGTGCGGTCAGAAATGCCGAATAAAATTTTGACCGGCTTGGAAAAAAATTAAGCCGGTATCGTTATCGAACCGCACTTTGTTGAAAATTCATCGTTGATGATTCACACATAATGAGATGATTATGTTTAGTAAAATTTTAGCTACCGGCAGTTACTTACCGGAACAGATTAGAACCAATGCCGACTTAGAGAAAATGGTCGATACGTCTGATGAGTGGATTAGCGTACGCACCGGTATCAAACAACGACGTATTGCCCGCGCTGATGAAACTGTGGCGACAATGGGAACTGAAGCAGCCAAACAATGTTTGGCGATGGCAGCAAACCTCGATGTCAATGAGATTGATTTGGTGTTGGTTGCCACTACCAGCTCTTCACACGCTTTTCCAAGTTCCGCTTGTTTGATCCAAAAAGCACTGGGTATTGAAGATGCGATTGCTTTTGATATTGCGGCGGCGTGTTCCGGTTTTGTGTATGCGCTGAGTGTAGCCGATCAATTTATCCGCACCGGACAGGTGAAAAAAGCGTTAGTAATCGGTGCGGATCTGTTTTCCCGCAGTTTGGACGAACAAGATCGCGGCACTGTAATTTTGTTTGGGGATGGCGCAGGCGCAGTGATTCTGGAGGCCAGTGAAGAACCAGGTATTCTTTCCAGCCATTTGCACTCTGATCCGACCCAAGGTGAAGTGTTGGTACTGGAAAATGCCAAACGCAGCCGTGATGAAGCTTCACCGGCATACCTAACCATGCAGGGCAACGAAACCTTTAAAATTGCTGTGCGTCAATTGGCAAATGTGGTGGAAGAAACCTTAGCTGCCAATAAGTTGGATAAAAAAGACATCGATTGGCTGGTGCCACACCAAGCCAATTTACGCATTATCAGTGCGACCGCCAAAAAATTAGAGATGGATATGTCGCAAGTAGTGGTGACGCTCGATCGCCATGGCAACACTTCCGCCGGCAGTATCCCTAGCGCACTGGATGAAGCGGTGCGTGACGGTCGGATTCAGCGCGGACAACTGATTTTGATGGAAGCGTTTGGTGGTGGCTTGACCTGGGGCTCGGTATTAGCCCGTTTTTAAGTCAATATTCCGCTGAATATGCACTATCTGTAGTGAACAGTAATAACAAACAGTAGTAATAAATAGCAGTGGCAAACAGAGGATTTAATATGAAAAAATTTGCTATGGTTTTCCCAGGACAAGGTTCGCAAGCTATTGGTATGTTAGCCGATTTGGCTACCTGCTTCCCGATCGTGGAACAGACGTTTAAACAGGCTTCCGATGCACTCGGCTATGATTTATGGAGTTTGGTGCAAAATGGTGAAGCAGAAGAACTGAATCAAACTTGGCGCACCCAGCCAGCACTGTTGACGGCTTCCGTTGCCATTTATCGTGTATGGCAGCAACAGTATCCGGCATTAAAACCAGAGGTGATGGCAGGACATAGCTTGGGCGAATTTTCTGCCTTGGTCTGTGCTGGCGTTTTGGATTTTGAAGAAGCGGTGAAATTGGTCGAACTGCGTGGTCGCTTAATGCAAAAAGCGGTTCCGGCTGGAACCGGCGCTATGTATGCGATTATCGGTTTAGACAATCAAGCTATTATTGATGCCTGTCAGCAAGCTGCTGAAGATGAAGTGGTGGCAGCGGTGAATTTCAATTCGCCGGGTCAAGTAGTGATTGCTGGGAATAAAAGTGCGGTTGAGCGAGCTGCGGCACGCTGTAAAGAAGCCGGTGCCAAACGGGCATTGCCGCTGGCGGTCAGTGTGCCGTCACATTGTGCGTTGATGAAACCGGCAGCCGATCAGTTAGCGGTCGCCTTGGAATCGGTGACTTTTAAGCAACCGACAGTAGCCGTGATCAATAATGTGGATGTGAAACAGGAAAAAGCTGCAGACGAGATTCGCAGTGCATTGGTGCGCCAGCTTTATAATCCGGTTCGTTGGACTGAGAGTGTGGAAAAAATGGCAACTGCCGGGGTGAAAATACTGTTTGAAATCGGACCAAATAAAGTATTAACCGGTCTGACTAAGCGCATCAACAAAGAGCTGGATGCCCATGCGGTCAATGATAATGCCTCGTTAAGTGCAGTGGCAGAGCTTATTCAAGACTAATCAGACGAATGAAAAAAAGGAGAGCGTATGCAAGGTAAAATCGCATTAGTAACCGGTGCCAGCCGTGGTATCGGCAGAGCCATTGCAGAGGAGTTGGCTGCGAAAGGCGCCACCGTGATTGGAACTGCAACCAGTGAAAGCGGAGCGGAAGCTATTTCAGCTTATTTGGGTGAGAGTGGCAAAGGCCTAGTGTTAAACGTCAGTGATGTAGCGTCGATTGAGCAGACATTGGCGCAGATTAAAGCTGAATTTGGTGAGATTGATATTCTGGTCAATAATGCCGGCATCACCCGTGATAATCTGTTGATGCGCATGAAAGACAACGAATGGAGCGATATTATTGAGACTAATCTGACGTCGATTTTCCACCTGTCAAAAGCGATGTTGCGTAGCATGATGAAAAAACGTTATGGACGGATTATCAATATCGGTTCTGTGGTCGGTTCTTCCGGCAATCCGGGACAAAGCAACTATTGCGCGGCTAAAGCCGGGGTAATCGGTTTTTCTAAAGCACTGGCGCAGGAAGTGGCTTCGCGTGGTATCACGGTTAATGTGGTAGCACCGGGCTTTATTGCGACCGATATGACCCATGCGCTAACTGACGAGCAAAAACAAGGTATTTTGTCAAATGTGCCTGCAGGGCGTTTGGGCGAGGCAAAAGATATTGCCAAAGCCGTTGCTTTTTTGGCATCTGACGATGCAGGTTATATCACCGGCACAACTTTACATGTTAACGGCGGACTCTACATGAGTTAATCCGTATGGAGCTGTCTGCCCGATTTGTCTATGTAAGCAAAATCAGACAAATTGAGATAAAAGCATGACAAGCCTATTCGGTAATGTTAGAATCTGCGATGGTATACAATCTTGGTTATAGACTTTTCCAAGAAACAAGAATATAGCCAAATTTTGTCATAGTATGTGTCGTTTGAGCCGTTATTTTTCAGTGGATTGCTATCTCGGATAAATAATTGCAGCCGTTTAAACGGTCCATACCATATTCACCTTCTCGCTGTGGCGAAATTTAAAATATAGGAAATTTAAAAAATGAGTATTGAAGAACGCGTAAAAAAAATCATTGTTGAACAATTAGGCGTTAAAGAAGACGAAGTGAAATCTGAAGCTTCATTTGTTGAAGATTTGGGCGCTGACTCTTTAGATACAGTTGAATTGGTAATGGCTTTGGAAGAAGAATTCGATATCGAAATTCCTGATGAAGAAGCTGAGAAAATCACAACTGTTCAGTCTGCAATTGATTACGTTCAAAATAATCAATAATCTTCTGGATTTAGGCGGTTATCAGACCGCCTAAATTTTATCTACGGTTAAAAATTAATCTACGATTAAAAGTACCATTTTCAACCTCCCGTTCGGAGTATATTCATGTCAAAACGTCGTGTTGTTGTTACAGGCTTGGGAATGCTGTCACCGCTTGGTAATGATGTCAACTCAACCTGGCAAAACCTTCTCGCAGGAAAGAGCGGTATCAATCTGATTGAAAATTTTGATACCACCCACCACACTACAAAATTTGCCGGTCAGGTCAAAGATTTTAATGCGGAAGCGTATATTTCACGCAAAGATGCCAAAAAAATGGATTTATTTATCCAATACGGTATTGCAGCCGGAATGCAAGCTATTGAAGATGCCGGTTTGCAAGTGACAGAACAGAATTCACCGCGTATCGGCGTGGCAATTGGATCCGGCATTGGTGGTCTTGGTTTGATTGAGGAAAATCATACCGCACTTGTCAACGGTGGACCACGCAAAGTCAGCCCGTTTTTTGTGCCGTCAACTATTGTGAATATGATTGCCGGACATCTGTCGATTAATTATAAATTGCACGGACCGAATATTACAATTGCAACCGCTTGTACCACGGGTGTGCATAATATTGGTCACGCTTTCCGCATGATCAGCTATGGCGATGCCGATGTGATGATTGCCGGAGGGGCAGAAAAAGCCAGCACATCGTTAGGTATTGCTGGTTTTGGCGCAGCGCGGGCGCTTTCCACGCGTAATGACAATCCACAAGCGGCAAGCCGTCCTTGGGACATCGAGCGTGATGGTTTTGTGCTGGGCGATGGCGCAGGCATTATGGTGTTGGAAGAATACGAACATGCCAAAGCGCGCGGTGCTAAAATATATGCGGAGTTGGTCGGCTTTGGTATGAGTGGTGATGGTTATCATATGACCTCTCCACCGGCAGATGGTGCAGGTGCTGCACTGGCGATGAAAAATGCGCTACGCGATGCCGCGATTGAGCCACAGCAAATTGGTTATGTCAATGCACACGGCACTTCAACGCCGGCAGGTGATATTGCTGAAGCAACCGCAATCAGTTCAGTTTTCGCTGCCAATAAAGATCAGATTCTAGTCAGCTCAACCAAATCGATGACTGGGCACTTACTGGGTGCCGCGGGTTCGGTAGAATCGATTTTCACGGTATTGGCGCTGCAAGATCAAATCGTGCCGCCAACCATCAATTTGGATAATCAAGATCCGAATGTTACGCTGGATCTGGTGCCAAATACTGCTCGCAAAGTTGAAATGGAGTATGCGTTATGCAATTCGTTCGGCTTTGGTGGTACAAATGGGTCGTTGATTTTTAAGAAAATCTGATCGGATTCTTGCTTGTAAATCTGAATACCAAAGTGCGGTTTTCAATTAATGAAAACCGCACTTTTGTTTTTTGGTGGCTGTTTAAAAATAATCCGAATTTCGCTTGTGTGGTGTGGTTAATCTGGGTATAATCTTGCGCCTTAACAGTCACATTCCATTTTCGTTCCTTGCTTCCGCAGACTGGTGACTGGTCTATCGTCGGAGGCTGATTAACCCGTAAGGAGCAGCAGCAATGCGTCACTACGAAATCGTTTTTATGGTTCATCCGGACCAAAGCGAACAAGTACCGGGCATGATCGAGCGCTATACTGGTTCTGTTAAAGAAGCAGGTGGACAAGTTCATCGCCTAGAAGATTGGGGTCGCCGTCAGTTGGCTTATCCAATCAACAAACTACATAAAGCACATTATGTGTTAATGAATGTAGAAGCACCGCAAGAAGTAATCGACGAGCTAGAAACAACTTTCCGTTACAACGACGCCGTTCTGCGTAACGCTATTATGCGTACTAAGCACGCCGTAACAGAAGCGTCCCCAATGGTTAAAGCAAAAGACGATCGTCGTGCTTCAGCCGAAGTTGACAACAACGATTATGAGGATGCCGAAGAGTAATTTAACGATTGACAATCGTTTGTCGCTGACGGGCTTTGTCGCCTCTCATCCCAAACGAAGTAGCAGTCCGAGTGGTATTGAACATTGTCGCTTTGTTTTCGAACATCGCTCGCAGCAGACCGAAGCCGGTTTAGTGCGGCAAGCGTGGTGTAAAATAGCGGTATCACTGAGTGGACAACAATTAATTAAACAAACTCAAAGCATTACGGTCGGTAGTAAACTTTTAATCGTCGGTTTTATCACCACGCATAAAAGCAATAACGGACTCAGTCAGTTAGTTTTACACGCCGAGCAAATCGAATTTATAGATTAGGAGACTCGCCCTATGGCACGTTATTTCCGTCGTCGTAAGTTCTGCCGTTTCACAGCGGAAAACGTAGTTGAAATCGATTACAAAGATATCGCCACGTTGAAGAACTACATTACAGAGAGCGGCAAAATTGTTCCAAGCCGTATTACCGGTACTCGTGCGAAGTACCAACGTCAACTGGCACGCGCAATCAAACGCGCTCGCTATTTAGCGTTGTTACCGTACACTGACAACCATCAGTAATCAAGAGAGGATACGGTAATGCAAATTATTCTTTTAGATAAAATTGTTCATTTGGGTAACGTTGGTGACCAAGTGAATGTTAAAGCAGGTTTTGCGCGTAACTTCCTGATCCCACAAGGGAAAGCAGTTATGGCAACCAAAGCTAACGTTGAACATTTCGAAACTCGTCGTGCTGAGTTAGAAGCTAAAGTTGCTAAAGAGTTAGCCGAGGCGCAAGCGCGTGCAGAGAGCATCGCAGCCTTGACTAGCGTAACTATCGCTTCCAAAGCCGGTGATGAAGGTCGTTTATTCGGTTCTATCGGTACTCGTGACATCGCTGATGCGATCACGGCTGCCGGTGTTAAGGTTGAGAAAAGTGAAGTTCGTCTGTCAGAAGGTCCATTGCGTACCACTGGCGAACACGAAGTTCGTTTCCAATTACATGGTGAAGTTTTCACTTCATTGATTGTAAACGTTATTCCTGAATAAGCCGATTATTCAACGAAAAACCCGATTGTTGCTCATATTGAGATGACAATCGGGTTTTTTTTATGGTTGTTATTCAAACACCTTTAAAATATCGATTGGTATTGTTTTTGCTTGCAAATAGTCATGAATGGATTCAAGTAGGCATAGTAGACAAAA
>VDHG01000064.1 GCA_006228005.1 Testudinibacter crocodili | reverse complement strand
TGATATTGATTGTGTCAATGTGCAGGAAACCGCACTTGAAGCGCATTTGCCGAATAAATTGGGCTTTCGTTCGCAAAACGATGGTTTTATGCACGCCTGTGGGCATGACGGACACATGGCGATCGGCTTGGGGGTGGCGCAATGGATTGCTGATAACCAAGCGCAATTAAACGGAAAAATCAAACTGGTGTTTCAACCGGCAGAAGAGGGTGTGCGTGGTGCGGCGGCGATTGCCGCCAGCGGTATTATCGATGACGCCGATTATTTTGCGGCTTCTCACCTCAGCTTCTGTGCCGATTCCGGCACGATTATTGCCAATCCGAAAAAATTTCTTTGCACCACCAAAATTGATATTCGCTATCAAGGCAAACCGGCACATGCCGGTGCGGCACCGCACTTGGGACGCAATGCCTTGCTGGCGGCGGCGCATGCGGTGACACAACTGCACGGCATTTCGCGTCATGGCGATGGCATGACGCGAATCAATGTCGGGGTGCTGAAAGCGGGCGAAGGGCGTAATGTGATTCCGACCACTGCGGAAGTGCAGTTGGAGGTACGCGGTGAAAATGCCGAGATCAATCAATATATGGTGGATCAAGTGTTGCAAATCGCCAAAGGCATTGCCGTCAGTTTTGATCTGGACTATGAAACTGAAATTATGGGCGAAGCGGTGGATTTGGACAATGATGCTGAATTGGTTGAATTAATCAGCGAGCTGGCGCAAAAACAGACCGGCGTGGCGGAAGTTGCCCCGACTTACAGCTTTAACGGCAGTGAAGACGCGACTATTCTCGGACGACGGGTGCAGCAACACGGCGGCAAAGCGATTTATTTTATTGTTGGCGCCGACCGCACCGCCGGACATCACCAAGCTGAATTCGATTTTGATGAACAGCAACTGCTGACCGGGGTTAATCTGTATACCGCACTTTTGCAGCGGCTGAACGCTTGATTAAAACGCAGTGGTAAAATACCGCACTGGCGTAAAGTCAAAGTGCGGTATTTTCTCGTTCAAATTGCCGTTAAAGATTCGCTTTATATTGGCGATCGGCAGTCTGATAATTTTCCAGAATATCGCTTTGCGGCTGTTTAGTCAGCAGTGAAACCAGCACGATAGCTAGTGAAGACAGGATGAAACCGGGGATCATTTCATAAATTCCGCTGTCTGGAATGAGTTTATTCCAGAAACTGACCACCAATGCCCCGGTCATCATTCCCGCCATTGCACCGTTGGCGTTAGTGCGTTGCCAAAAGAGCGAAAACAGCACCAGTGGCCCAAACGAGCAGCCGAAGCCTGCCCAGGCATGTTCCACCAGTTTCAGCACCTGACTTTCCGGATTCTGGGCGATTGCAATCGCAATCACCGCAATGACCAACACCATCAAGCGTCCTAACCACACCAGCTCTTTGTCACTGGCTTTGGGGCGAATAAAGCCACGGTAAAAATCCTCGGTGATCGCACTGGAGGATATCAACAGCTGGCAGCTTAAGGTGCTCATCACGGCAGCTAAAATTGCGGACAGCAGCACCCCGGCAATCCACGGATTAAACAGATGGCGTGCCAGTTCGATAAAGATTTGTTCCCGATTGTTGTTGACCGCTGTTGCCAAGTCTGGATGGGCGTAGAAATAGGCAATCCCGAAAAAACCAACTCCGACAGCGCCTAACAAGCAGAAAATCATCCATGAGATACCGATGCGTCGTGCGCTGGTGAGAGAACGCACATTTTCTGCCGCCATAAAACGTGCCAGAATGTGTGGTTGTCCGAAATAGCCCAAGCCCCAAGCGGATAAACTTAATAGACCGATCAGCGATGTGCCGGTCCACATATCGGTGAAATTTTTGCCGAGATCATTGCCTGCTGCTTCCAATACCCGTGAAAAGTCGTCGATGCCACCAATCGCAAACAGCACCATCACTGGCGTGATAATCAGAGCCAAGACCATTAAGGTTGCCTGCACGGTGTCAGTCCAGCTGACCGCTAAAAAGCCGCCAATAAAGGTGTAGATAATCGTGGCGAGAGCGCCGTACCAAAGTGCGGTTTGGTAAGGTGTGCCGAACAGATTTTCAAACAAGCGTGCTCCGGCGACCACGCCTGAGGAACAATAAATCGTGAAGAAAAACAGGATGATGCTGGCAGCAATGATTTTTAACATTTTGTGGCTGCCATTGCCCTGTTTTGAGCTGAAACGGGCTTGAAAATACTCCGGCAACGTCAACGCATTATCGTGGCTTTCGGTAAACACCCGCAAGCGCCCGGCAACGAAATACCAATTTAAATAAGCGCCGATGGTTAAACCGATCGCAATCCAAGCCTCCACCAATCCGGCAGCATACACCGCGCCGGGCAGCCCCATTAACAACCAGCCGGACATATCCGATGCGCCGGCTGACATACCGGTGACAAAACCGCCTAGACTACGGCCGCCGAGAATGTAGTCGGATAAGTTGCTGGTGTAGCGGTATGCCAGCACCCCAATCAGCAGCATACCGATGATATAAATGGTAAAAGTGATAATCGTTGGATCGTAGCCAAACATAAACAGACCCCATGTATTATTTGAAAAAAGGGGCAAAGTATAGCATTGATTTGGCGCAGAGAGTTAGCTTCTTGCGCCGAAAATCGCTGTGCCGATCCGCACTTGGGTGGAACCGCACTTGATCGCCATCGCCATATCACCGCTCATGCCTAATGATAGCGTGTCAATTTGCTGTTCAGGCAGGGCAAGTTGCAGTTGCTGAAATAGCTGTTGCATGCGGCTGAAAGCCTGTTGCTGCACGCTTAGATCGTCACTATCTTGCGGGATTGCCATCAGACCACGCAGGCGCAAATTCGGCAGCGCAGCAATTTGTGTTGCAAGCGGCAGTAAGTTGTGTGGCATAATGCCGGATTTAGTGGTTTCGTCGCTGATATTGATTTGAATCAGCACATTTAACGGCGCAAGTGCGGTCGGACGTTGCTGACTGAGGCGTTCAGCAATTTTCAGCCGATCGACGGTTTCAATCCAATCGAAATGTTCTGCCACCAAACGGCTTTTATTCGATTGCAATGGCCCGATAAAATGCCACTCCAACTGAACTCGTTGTGATTGAAAATACTGGATTTTTTCCACGCCTTCCTGAACATAATTTTCACCAAACGCAGTTTGCCCGGCAGCAACTGCTTCAGCAATTGCAGAAAATGGTTTGGTTTTGCTAACCGCCAACAGTTTTACCGATCCCAACGTGCGGTCAGCTTGTTGACAATCGTGAGTGATTTGCTGATGAATCTCAGCCAGATTTTGTTGAATGGACATTGATAATTTTAGTTAAGTGAACGAAAAGTGCGGTTATTCTAGCGTGGAATGGTGAGGCTGTCTAAGTAAGAGTGGTTGGCAGAATGAATATTGATTTTGCGATCAGAAGCGAAGAGAAAATCAGTGGTAACTGACAAAAATATAAAAGTAGAAAATAATATTCCCAAAATGGGAAATATGTTATGCTGGTTTTACTCTTAAGGAGCATCAATGATTGTGGTTGGAACAGAGCTATTGCTGTCATTTTGCAAGAAACATGCCAACAGTGAAAAAGCGATAAAAACGTGGTTGCAGCAGGTAAAACAAGCGGCTTGGAAAACCCCACAAGAGATCAAAAATGCTTATCGTAACAGTGATTTCTTGCCGAATAATCGTGTTATTTTTAATATTAAAGGTAACCATTACCGGCTTGTGGTGAAAGTGCGGTATCTTAATGGAATTGTAAAAATCGAATGGATTGGTACACACGCGGAGTATAGTAAGCAGAATTTTTAGGAGCGAAGATGAAAAGTATCAAATTAATTGCTGATGAACAGGATTATCGCGAAGCGTTGGTAAGACTTTCCGAGTTAATGGATTTAGAACCGGAAGTCGAAAGTGAACAGGATTTGGAGCTGAATGCGCTGGCGTTGCTGCTCGAGGCTTATGAAGCTAAGCATTATCCTTTTCCGACGAATGATGTGACCGCACTTGATATTATTAAGTTTAAAATGGAACAAAATGACCTCAATGCCAAAGATATGGTGGCGTATTTGGGGTCACCATCAAAAGTGTCGGAAGTGTTAAGTGGTAAACGCCGCCTGAGTTTAACCATGATTAAAAAATTGCATTATGGATTAGGTATTCCGGCAGATTTACTTTTAGAAATATAAACGCTATTTTAGGGGCTGTTGATCTTTGTTTATAATTTTTAATTGACAACCCGAACGAAATTCTGTATTTCTATCTCATCAAAAATTTTTAAAAATTAACCAAATTATGCAAAACAACACAGCCATTATCACCACCATTATGATTACCATGCGTAAGTCCGTGGCGGGTTAGTGTTGTATAACAAAATCAAAGTAACCCGCACCGACCAGTGCGGGTTTTTTAGTATTTAAGAAAAGTATTTAAAATCAACATATTAGAAAAATCAGGAGAAGATTATGCGAGTGCTTAAATTTGGAGGAACGTCGCTGGCGAATCCGGAACGCTTTTTACAGGCTGCCGGGTTGATTGAACAAGCGCATTTGAAGGATCAGGCAGCTGGCGTGTTGTCGGCACCGGCGAAAATCACCAATTATCTGGTGGCGTTGGTCGAAAAGGCAGTCGCCGGAGAAAATTTTGAACAGGATTTTAACGACGCCCTTCACATTTTCTACCGCATTATCGATGGCTTACACCAAGCCAATCCCAAACTCGACAAAATCACCCTTCTGCAAATTATTGATAACGAATTTACCCAACTGAAACAGGTATTAAGCGATATTCAGCGCAACAAACGTTGTCCTGACAGCGTGAATGCCACCATTTTGTGCCGTGGCGAAAAACTGTCGATTGCGATGATGAAAGCCTGGTTTGAGGCAAAAGGCTATTCGGTCAGCCAGATCGATCCGGTGGAAAAACTGGTGGCGAAAGGCACTTATTTGGAATCGTCGGTCAGTATCAGCAAATCCAAACCGCGCGTGGATGCCGCGTCTATCCCGAAACAAAATATCGTATTAATGGCAGGTTTCACCGCCGGTAATGAACAAGGCGAATTAGTATTACTGGGACGTAACGGCTCGGATTATTCGGCGGCAGTGTTGGCAGCGTGTCTGGATGCGGATTATTGTGAGATTTGGACTGATGTGGACGGAGTTTATACCTGCGATCCACGTCTGGTCAGTGATGCCCGTTTGTTGGACAGCCTTTCTTATCAAGAAGCGATGGAGCTTTCTTATTTCGGTGCGAAAGTGATCCATCCGCGCACTATCGGCCCGCTGGTGCGTTGCAGCATTCCTTGCGTGATTAAAAATACCGCCAATCCGGATGCGCCGGGTACTTACATCAATAATGACGTTAAATCGGACAGCTTGCAGGTCAAAGGGATTACCAATCTGGATAATGTCAGTATGTTCAATATTTCCGGTCCGGGCATGCAGGGCATGGTTGGTATGGCTGCGCGGGTGTTTTCCACCATGTCGAAAGCCGGTATTTCGGTAATTTTGATTACTCAATCTTCGTCTGAATACAGCATCAGTTTTTGTGTATTAAGCAAATCGGTCGCGATCGCTAAGCAAGCATTACAACAAGAGTTCGCTTATGAATTAGAGCATAAACAATTAGAGCCGTTGGAGATCAGCGACAATTTATCGATTGTTTCCGTGGTTGGCGACGGTATGAAAACCGCAAAAGGCATTGCCGCCCGTTTCTTTACCGCACTTGCCCGTTCTAATATCAATATTGTAGCGATTGCGCAGGGATCATCCGAACGTTCAATCTCAACTGTGGTACCGCAAAATAAATCGGTGCAGGCGGTGAAAGCTACCCACCGCGCGTTGTTCACCCATCATCAAGTAGTCGATGTGTTCGTGGTCGGCACCGGCGGTGTGGGTGGCGAGTTGGTGGATCAAATCCAACGCCAGACCGATTATCTGGAAAAAAAGAATATTGCCATTCGGGTTTACGCGCTGGCGAACTCCAAACAACTGCTGTTGAGTGAGCAGCCGCTAGATCTGAACAATTGGCGCGAACAACTGGCGCGGGTCGATGGTGAATATTCGGTCGAGCGTTTGGTAAAATTTGTGCAAGATAACAATATTGTCAATCCGGTGTTGGTGGATTGTACCTCAAATCAACAGATTGCAGATCAATACATTCATTTCCTGAGTGCCGGTTTCCATGTAGTGACACCAAATAAAAAAGCCAACACTTCCGATGTGGATTACTACCTGCGCTTAAGAGCGGTGGCCGCGCAAAATCAGCGCAAATTTATGTATGACACCAATGTCGGTGCCGGATTGCCGGTGATTGATAATCTGCAAAAACTGTTGGCAGCGGGCGACGAAGTGCTGCAATTTGACGGGATTCTGTCCGGTTCATTGTCATTTATTTTTGGCAAGCTGGAAGAGGGATTGAGCCTGTCGCAAGCCACCGCACTTGCCAAAGAAAAAGGTTTTACCGAGCCAGATCCACGTGATGATTTGTCGGGCAGTGATGTAGCACGCAAGTTGTTGATTATTGCCCGTGAAAACGGCTTGATGTTGGAACTGAAAGACGTTGAAGTGGAAGGTGTGTTGCCGCAGGGTTTTGCCGACGGCAAAAATGTAGCGGACTTTATGGCTGAGCTGCCGCAACTGGACGCTGAGTTTGCTGAACGTGTTGCTGCCGCCAAAGCCAACGGGCAGGTGTTGCGCTATGTCGGACAACTGGAAAATAGCAAATGCAAGGTTTCGATTGTGGCAGTCGATGGTGATAATCCATTGTATAAAGTGAAAAACGGGGAAAATGCCTTGGCGTTTTATACTCGTTATTACAATCCGATTCCGCTGTTATTGCGTGGTTATGGCGCCGGCAATGATGTGACCGCTGCCGGAATTTTCGCCGATATTTTGCGCACATTGCAAAATGGAGGGGGCAATTAATGTCAGAGTTGTTAAGAGTTTACGCTCCGGCGTCCAGTGCCAATATCAGCGTCGGTTTTGATACCTTAGGTGCAGCGATTTCACCGATTGACGGTTCGCTGCTGGGGGATGTGGTGCAGATTGAAACCATTCCGCAGGGGTTCGAGTTAGAAAGTGCCGGTTATTTTGTGCGCAAGCTGCCGAAGGAGCCGCAAAAAAACATTGTTTATCAAGCTTATGTATTGTTTAGCGAACGGTTAAAACTACGCAACAGCAAAGTGCGGTCACTGCGTTTAACGCTAGAAAAAAATATGCCGATCGGCTCAGGCTTAGGATCGAGCGCCTGTTCGATCGTGGCGGCGTTGGTGGCGTTGAATAAATTCCATCAAGAGCCGTTTTCCAAAATGGAACTGTTGGAGATGATGGGCGAACTGGAAGGGCGGATTTCCGGCTCGATTCACTATGACAACGTGGCGCCGTGCTTTTTGGGCGGCGTGCAACTGATGGTACAATCTTTGGGCAATATCAGCCAAACTTTGCCGTTTTTCGATCAATGGTATTGGGTGCTAGCATATCCGGGAATTGAAGTCTCCACTGCCGAAGCCCGTGCGATTTTACCGAAAAGCTACAGCCGCCAAGATGTGATCGATCATGGTCGTTATCTGGGCAGTTTTGTGCACGCTTGCCATACCCAACAAGCCAATTTAGCGGCGTTGATGATGAAAGATGTGATTGCCGAGCCGTATCGTGAGCAGTTGCTGCCGAATTATGATAATGTGAAACAGGGCTGCCGTGATCTGGGTGCTTTGGCTACCGGCATTTCCGGCTCCGGCCCGACGATTTTTGCGATCGCCCCAGATTTGGCGACTGCGAGTAAAGTGGCAACCTATTTAGAAAACAACTATTTGCAGAATAACGAGGGCTTCGTTCACGTTTGTCAGGTTGATAATCAAGGGGCAAGGCTGTTAGACTGATGTTATTCTATGACTTATACACGAGCGGAATTTATAAATAGAGTAGGGGCGGATGGCATATCCGCCCGTTTACGAAGTGCGGTATAAGCATTTATTAATAAAGAAAAAACATAAAGTGCGGTGCGGGCGGATATATAATTCGCTCCTACGTTGGCTAGGTTTAATCAGTGAATAACAAATCACAATTAAAGGATTTTTAATGAATTTATACAACATCAAACACCCAGAACAGCAAGTGAATTTTGCCCAGGCAGTGCGTCAAGGATTGGGTAAAAACCAAGGGTTGTTTTTCCCGGAAGTGATTCCACAGTTGGACAATGTTGAAGCCTTGCTGGAGCTGCCGCTTGTCGAACGCAGCCAAGCGATTTTATCGGCACTGATCGGCGAAGAGTTACCAAGTGCGGTATTGAACCAAATTATCAGCGACGCGTTCACATTCCCTGCACCGTTGGTCAAGGTGGAAGACAATATTTATGCGTTGGAACTGTTCCACGGACCAACACTTGCCTTTAAAGATTTCGGTGGGCGTTTTATGGCACGCACCTTGGCGGCAATCCGTGGCGAAGGCAAAATCACGATCTTAACCGCCACTTCCGGTGACACCGGTGCAGCGGTAGCGCATGCGTTTTACGGTTTAGATAATATCGACGTGGTGATTTTATATCCGAAAGGCAAAATCAGCCCGCTACAAGAAAAATTGTTCTGTACTTTGGGGGGCAACATCCGCACCGTAGCGATTAATGGCGATTTTGACGACTGTCAGGCGTTGGTGAAACACGCCTTTGACGATCAAGAACTGCGTGATGCGATTGGTTTAAATTCGGCAAATTCGATCAATATCAGCCGCTTACTGGCGCAAGTCTGCTACTACTTTGAAGCGGTGGCGCAGTTGCCTCAAGCGCAGCGTAATAATGTGGTGGTTTCAGTGCCGAGTGGTAATTTTGGCAACTTAACCGCAGGCTTGATCGCCAAATGGTTAGGCTTGCCGATTAAGCGCTTTATCGCCTCGACCAATGCCAACGACACCGTACCACGCTACTTAAGCAGCGGGCAATGGCAGCCGAACGCCACCGTAGCGACTTTATCCAATGCGATGGATGTGAGCCGCCCGAACAACTGGCCACGAGTGGAGGAGATCTTTAAGCGTAACGGTTGGTCTTTAAGCGAGTTACACAGCGATTCTCGCAGTGATACGGCAACTGAAACCGCACTTCAGGCAATGCAAGCCAAGGGTTATTTGTGTGAACCGCACGGTGCGATTGCTTACGATACCTTGAGTGCAGATTTGCAAGCGGGCGAAACCGGCATCTTCCTTTGCACCGCCCACCCGGCGAAATTTAAAGAGAGCGTCGATCGTATTCTTGGATTAGAGCTGCCGTTGCCGCAAGCGTTGGACAAACACAACAAACTGCCGTTGTTGTCTGATGAAATGGCAAATGATTTCAGTTTATTAAGGACTTATCTGTTGCAGCGCTAGTGAAATATCTCGCACAATGAGCTGACTAAAAGCGAGCCAAGTGGTTCGCTTTTGTGTTTTTAGTGAGCTGAAATTGCACGAATCATCGTAAAATAGAGGGCAAACCGCACTTTTATGATTTAAATCGCAAAAAATCCTTGATCTAGCCCAAATAATTTAAATAAAGTGGTAGCGTCGCACTATAGAGGGTGTAATATGTAACAATTTAATAACAATAGATTTAGCGAAGATCTGTTGTTGAGCCATAACTTACTCTACTTACTCACTATCATAATGACGAGGTGTAATGATGTCAGATTTCTTAGCCGATTATCGAGCCCATGTTGAACAACGCTTACAGCAAGGTGTGGTTGCCAAGCCGCTAGATGCAGAACAGACTGCGCAGTTGGTGGAGCTGCTGAAAAAACCAGTGGCAGGGGAAGAGGCTTTTTTAGTCGATTTATTTGAAAACAGGGTGCCGGCGGGAGTAGACGAAGCGGCGTATGTTAAGGCTTCATTTCTATCAGCATTGGTGAGTGGTGATGTTAGTTCACCGCTGATTTCGGCGCAAAGAGCGGTCGAGTTGCTTGGTACTATGCAAGGCGGCTACAATATCGAGCCGTTGCTGAAAGCGCTGGATAATCAAAAACTGGCGCCGTTGGCGGCGACCGCACTTTCTTCCACCTTGCTGATGTTTGATAATTTCCATGATGTGGTGGAAAAAGCCAATGCAGGCAATGATTACGCCAAACAAGTTTTGCACTCTTGGGCGGACGCCGAATGGTATCTTTCACGCCCGAAATTAGCCGAAAAAATCACCGTGACCGTGTTTAAAGTGACTGGCGAAACCAACACCGATGATCTGTCACCGGCGCAAGATGCTTGGTCACGTCCGGATATTCCGTTGCATGCGCTGTCGATGTTAAAAAATGAACGTGAGGGCATTCAGCCTGACGAAGCCGGGGTTATCGGCCCAATCAAACAGATTGAAAAGTTAAAACAAAAAGGCTTTCCGCTGGCGTATGTCGGTGATGTGGTCGGCACCGGATCTTCGCGTAAATCGGCGACCAATTCGGTGTTGTGGTTTATGGGCGATGATATTCCGTTCGTGCCGAATAAACGTGCTGGCGGCGTGGTATTGGGCAGCAAAATTGCACCGATTTTCTTTAATACCTTGGAAGATGCGGGGGCGTTGCCGATTGAAGTCGATGTCAACAATCTGGAAATGGGCGATGTGATCGACATTTATCCGTATCAAGGCAAAATCTGCAAACACAGCACCGATCAAATTTTGGCTGAGTTCAGATTGAAAACCAATGTGTTGCTAGACGAAGTGCGTGCCGGTGGGCGGATTCCGCTGATTATTGGTCGTGGGCTGACCCACAAAGCCCGCTGTGAACTGGGCTTGCCGGAAAATGATGTGTTTGCCAAGCCGAAAGCCACTGAGCAGAGCAGTAAAGGCTTCACACTGGCACAAAAAATGGTTGGGCGTGCCTGTGGCGTGGACGGCATTCGTCCGGGGCAATATTGTGAGCCAAGAATGACCTCAGTCGGCTCGCAAGACACCACCGGACCGATGACCCGTGATGAGTTGAAAGATTTGGCGTGTCTGGGTTTTTCAACCGATTTGGTGATGCAATCCTTCTGCCACACTGCGGCTTACCCGAAACCGGTGGATGTTACCACTCATCACACCTTGCCGGATTTCATTATGAATCGTGGCGGTGTGTCGCTGCGTCCCGGTGATGGTATTATCCACTCGTGGCTAAACCGAATGTTGTTGCCGGATACCGTCGGCACCGGCGGCGATTCCCATACCCGTTTCCCGATCGGTATTTCGTTCCCGGCGGGTTCCGGCTTGGTGGCGTTTGCTGCGGCGACCGGTGTGATGCCGTTAGATATGCCGGAATCTGTGCTGGTGCGTTTCAGCGGTACGATGCAACCGGGAATCACTTTGCGGGATCTGGTGCACGCGATTCCGTATTATGCGATTCAGCAAGGTTTGCTGACAGTAGAGAAAAAAGGTAAGAAAAATATTTTCTCAGGGCGGATTTTAGAAATCGAAGGCTTGGAAGATCTGAAAATCGAACAGGCATTCGAACTGTCTGATGCTTCGGCAGAGCGCTCGGCGGCGGCTTGTACCATTAAGCTGGATAAAGCACCGATTATCGAATATCTGAATTCGAATATCACGCTGTTGAAATGGATGATCGCCGAAGGTTATGGCGATGTACGTACCATCGAGCGCCGGATTAAAGGCATGCAGGCATGGCTGGCTGATCCGCAACTGATGCAAGCCGATGCC
Source organism: Testudinibacter crocodili (assembly GCA_006228005.1). Classification (GTDB taxonomy): domain Bacteria; phylum Pseudomonadota; class Gammaproteobacteria; order Enterobacterales; family Pasteurellaceae; genus Chelonobacter. The sequence continues at coordinate 6,962 of VDHG01000064.1, read as the reverse complement.
GATGCGGAATATGCAGCAGTGATTGACATTGATTTGAATGAAATCAAAGAGCCGATTCTGTGTGCGCCAAATGATCCGGATGATGCGCGTAAACTGTCGGACGTTGCCGGAGATAAGATTGATGAAGTCTTTATCGGTTCTTGTATGACCAATATCGGTCACTTCCGTGCGGCGGGCAAACTGCTGGATAAATTCAAAGAGGTGATCCCAACCCGTTTATGGATTGCGCCACCGACCAAAATGGACGCGGCATTGTTGACCGAAGAGGGCTACTACAGCATTTTTGGTAAAAGCGGGGCCAGAATGGAGATGCCGGGCTGTTCATTGTGTATGGGCAATCAGGCACGGGTGGCAAGCGGTGCAACCGTGGTGTCGACCTCGACCCGCAACTTCCCGAACCGTTTGGGACAAGGGGCAAATGTGTATCTGGCGTCCGCTGAATTATCAGCAATTGCCGCCTTATTGGGGCGTTTACCAACGGTGGACGAATATCTGCGCTACGCAGCCGATCTGCAAACCGATAAAGCGGATACCTACCGTTATATGAATTTCGACCAGATTAATAGCTATGTGAAAAAAGCGGATGAAGTGATTTTTCAAACGGCAGTATAAAAATGCCGCTTAAAAGTGCGGTATAAAATCTATCGTTAAATCCGATTTAATCGGTATAATGCAATCCTCTGACTTTTTGGTCAGAGGATTTTTCTTTTTTTGAAGCACTTTTTTAGGTTATTGGGGAGAGCAAATAATGCCGCCACGCTATTTAATTATCTTTGCGGTTGTGATTTTAACCGCACAACTGTTTATTTATGTCACCAATCGTGGGCTGCGCTGGTATCTGAAACCCTACATCGGGCAAAAGTGCGGTTTTCTGCTGAGTGCCTTGCTGTGGCTGCTGCCGAATATCTTAATGGCGATCACCGCCAGTCGTGTATTTCCACAATACAGAATCACCGCTTTTGTGCTGTTTTTGCTTGCCTACGCCTTTATGCTCACGCTGGGGCTGTGGCTGATCCGTTTATTGGTAAAGCGTGTCGTCAATCCGCTTAAACTTGACCGCACTTTGCGTCTGATGGCGCCGTTGCTGTATCTCTCCATCATCGGTTTTGGCTTATATAATGCCTACACCCCATATGTGCAACATTATGCAATTCAAAGCGATAAATTGCAGGGCAGTTTGCGTATTGGTTTAGTCAGCGATCTGCATTTAGGCAAACTGTTTGGTGCAAAACAGTTGGATAAATTAGCTGAGATTATGCAACAGCAACAGGTCGATATTATCCTGATGCCGGGCGATATTATGGATGATAATTTGACGTATTATCTGGCAGAAAATATGCAACCGCACTTGCAGAAATTGCGTGCACCGCTTGGTGTTTATGCCACTCTCGGCAATCACGATTTTTTCGGCGCACAACAACAAATTCGTCTGGCATTACAAGCCGCAGGGATCAATGTTCTGGCGGACGAAGCGGTTTCGATTGACAATCGTTTTGTGGTGGTCGGACGCAATGATCACCTTGATAAAACTCGTTTACCGCTAAATCAACTACTCGCTCATTTACCACAAGATAATCGCCTGCGGATCCTACTGGACCACCGCCCGGACGATATCATTGAAAACAGCCAATTGGCATTGGATCTGCAACTATCGGGGCACGCGCACAAAGGACAAGTTTTTCCGGCGAATCTGATTACTAAAGCTATTTATCCGCTGGATCACGGCTATCTTAACTTAAACAACCGCCATTTTGTGGTCACCTCCGGCTACGGCTTCTGGGGCATCCCATTTCGAATCGGCTCACAAGCGGAAGTGGTGGTGATTGATATTAATCGTTAACATTAAAAGTGCGGTCAGAATGAATTGGGGATCGCTATACTGACTTAAGGTAGCATTGCTTAATATTTAAAATATACCTATAATGTGACAAAATGGCACATTATAGGAGTTTATTATGCATACTACTGCCACGCCACGGATTACTGCGCGCATTGATCAAGATACTCAATCGTTACTACTGCAAGCTGCAAAGTTAGCGGGTATTACCAGTATTAATTCATTTGTAGTGAATGCTGCTGTCGAGAAAGCAAAAGAAATTTTGCAAGCAGAAAATTTGATTAAGTTAAATAGAGAGAGCTCTCTCAAGTTATTGTCTGCTCTAGACAATCCAGATATGGAAAATCAGAAGTTAATGCAAGCCTTTGAAGAACACTTAGGCAGATAAGTATGGTTATTGTACCGCTAAATAGTAGAATTCATGATAGAGCTGGTTTTGATTGTGGCGTTAAGCCGCTGAATAATTTTCTTAAATTAACCGCTAATCAATTGGGCGAAAGAGATCATTCAAGAAGCTATGTTCTGGTTGATCCGATACAGCCATCACAAATTATTGGTTTTTATACATTGACAATGATTAATTTTCAGTTAGATAACCTACCGCTGACCTTACAAAATAAGCATAAATTTGTTGAAAGTGCAGGATTGATCTCTCGTTTAGCTGTCGATAAACGTTTTCAAGGAAAGCGTTTTGGTTCAAAACTACTGGTTGATGCGCTGGTAAATTTAAAGCGAGCAGCTGAAATTGTCGGCTTCCCAGTTGTATTTGTTGATGCGAAAGAGGGAAGAGCGGATTTTTATAGCCAATATGGTTTTGAGCCTATTGATAAACAACGATTGTTTATGACGGTTGCGGCAATTCGAAAAATGTTATCCAAATATTCATCTGATGTAGCGTAGAGCAAAAGATGTTTTTGCTTGTTACTTGAGTGATCTGTCGATAGGACGGAAAATATCCGCCCTATCGAGTCGATAAATAGCGCTATTTATCTTAATTTGTGTTTATTCTTTGACTTCTTCTACCATTTCGATGGTATCAGTAACTTCTGAATCAATTATTTCTGATTCCTCGTCGTCCAAATCACAAATCGTTTCCAAGCTGACGACGTGTTCGTCTTCGGCGGTGCGGATCAGGCGCACGCCTTGGGTGTTACGTCCAACAGTGCTGACTTCGCTGACACGGGTGCGCACCAGTGTGCCGGCGTCGGTAATCAGCATAATTTGATCATTGTCTTCCACTTGCACTGCCGCCACGACTTTGCCGTTGCGTTCGCTGACTTTAATCGAAATCACGCCTTTGGTATTGCGTGATTTGGTCGGGTATTCGTCCAATTTGGTGCGCTTGCCGTAGCCGTTTTGCGTAGCGGTTAGAATTGCGCCATCATTTTTTGGCACGACCAGCGAAACCACTTTGTCGATATTCAGGTCAAGTGCGGTGTCCAAATCATCACCGGCACTGTCATCATTATCGTTTTCGTCGTCGCTGAGATCATTGCTGAGTGCCAGTTTGATGCCACGCACACCGGTGGCGGTGCGTCCCATAGCACGCACCGCTTCTTCGCTGAAGCGCACAACACGCCCTTGCGACGAGAACAGCATAATTTCATTGTCGCCTTCGGTGATATCCACGCCGATCAACTCGTCGTTGTCACGCAGGTTAATTGCAATCAAACCGCTGGCACGCGGACGGCTGAATTCAGTCAGTGCGGTTTTCTTCACTGTGCCGCTGGCGGTTGCCATAAAGATAAATTTATTATCAGCATATTCTGCAACCGGCAAAATAGCGGTGATACGCTCATCAGGTTGCAACGGCAGAATATTGACAATCGGGCGGCCACGCGCGCCACGGCTGGCTTGCGGCAACTGGAACACACGTAGCCAATACAGACGACCACGGCTAGAGAAGCATAAAATCGTATCGTGAGTGTTGGCAACCAATAAACGCTCGATAAAGTCTTCTTCTTTCATCTTGGTGGCGGATTTGCCCTTGCCGCCACGACGTTGTGCTTCATAGTCAGACAACGGCTGATATTTAACATAGCCCTCGTGCGATAGCGTGACCACCACATCTTCCGGTGCAATCAAATCTTCCAGATTAATATCGGCGGAACTGGCGGTGATTTCGGTACGACGTGGATCGTTAAATTGTTGGCGGATTTCTGTCAGTTCTTCACGGATAACTTCCATCAAACGTTCAGGCGTGTTTAAAATGTGTAGTAAACCACCAATAATCGTCAGTTTTTCTTTATATTCGTTCAGCAGTTCATCGTGTGCCAGTCCGGTTAGGCGATGTAAGCGCAAATCGAGAATTGCTTGTGCTTGTACTTCGGTCAGATAATAAACATTATCACGAATCCCGTATTCCGGCGCTAAATCTTCAGGACGGGCGCTGTTGACGCCGGTGGCTTCCAACATCGCTGTCACATTGCCCAATTGCCACGGTTGCGACAATAAGCCTTCTTTAGCAGCAGCCGGAGTTGGTGCTTGGCGGATCAATTCGATTACCGGATCGATATTGGCTAGCGCAATCGCCAAACCTTCTAAAATGTGCGCTCTTTCACGGGCTTTGCGCAATTCAAACACGGTGCGGCGTGTCACCACTTCACGGCGGTGCAGTACAAACGCCTCAATTAACTGCTTTAAATTTAATAGTTTTGGCTGTCCGTGATCTAAGGCAACGGTATTGATGCCGAAGGTGACCTGCAATTGTGTCAGCGAATATAAATTATTCAGCACCACTTCGCCCACTGCATCACGTTTGATCTCAATCACGATCCGCATGCCGTCTTTGTCGGACTCGTCACGCAGCGCACTGATGCCTTCGACTTTTTTCTCTTTGACTAAATCGGCAATTTTTTCGATTAAACGGGCTTTATTTACCTGATACGGAATTTCATGCACGATAATAGTTTCTTTGCCTTTAGCATCGGTTTCCACTTCTGCTCGGGCACGCACATAAATTTTACCACGCCCGGTTTTATACGCATCTTCAATCCCTTTGCGCCCGTTGATCATCGCCGCAGTCGGAAAATCGGGGCCGGGAATATAGGTCATCAATTCATCAATGGTGATGTCACTGTTGTCGATATACGCCAGACAGCCGTCGATCACCTCGCCTAAATTGTGCGGCGGAATGTTGGTTGCCATACCAACTGCAATGCCACTAGAACCGTTGACTAATAAGGCAGGAATGCGGGCTGGCAATACCTCCGGAATCTGCTCTGAGCCGTCATAGTTCGGCACAAAATCGACGGTTTCTTTGTCTAAATCCGCCAACATCGAATGGGCAATTTTGGTCATTCTGACCTCGGTATAGCGCATTGCCGCTGCCGAGTCGCCATCAATCGAACCGAAGTTGCCTTGTCCGTCGACCAGCATATAGCGCAGCGAAAACGGCTGTGCCATGCGCACAATCGTATCGTATACCGCACTGTCGCCGTGCGGATGGTATTTACCGATCACATCCCCGACCACACGTGCCGATTTACGATAAGGTTTGTTGTAGTCGTAGCCGCCGACATTCATCGCAAAAAGCACACGACGGTGCACGGGCTTTAACCCGTCGCGCACATCGGGCAAGGCACGCCCGACAATCACCGACATGGCATAATCAAGGTAGGAGGATTTTAGTTCTTCTTCAATATTGACGGGGGAAACGTCACTTGCAAATTCGCTCATTCAAAGTTTTCCTAATTGACTGAATATAAAGCTTATAAAGCGGGTAAAACCATCGCTGAAAAGTAGCCGGATTATAGCATAAAGCCCTACTTTTCCCTAATTTTATAGTGAATTTTCAAGGATAATTCTGCATAATAAAAGCCATGTTTTTAATCAGAATAAAATTGGCAAAGTGCGGTTTTATTCATTATTTGAGAAACCGATAGCATGCAAAACGTTGATCAACAGGAAATCGAAAAATTTGCCAAAATGGCGCACAGTTGGTGGGATCCACAAGGGGACTTTAAACCGATTCATCGCTTGAATCCGTTGCGCTTGGATTACATTTTGCGCCAAGCGGACGGTTTGTTCGGCAAACGGGTACTGGACGTGGGCTGCGGCGGCGGTATTCTGTCGGAAAGCATGGCGCGGCAGGGGGCGCAGGTGACGGGCATTGATATGTCGCCGCAACCGTTGCAGATCGCACACGATCACGCAGTCGAAAACGGTTTGCAGATCGATTACCGCCAAAGCACAATTGAGGATTTTTTAGCAGAGATACAGCAAACGCAAGCAGAAAAATTTGATGTCATCACCTGCATGGAGATGTTGGAACACGTTCCCGACCCAAGTGCGGTGGTGCGCAGTTGTCAAGCGCTGTTGAAACCAGATGGCGTGCTGTTTTTTTCCACCATCAACCGCACTTTGAAGGCGTGGGCATTAGTGGTGGTCGGTGCGGAATATGTGCTGAAAATGCTGCCGAAGGGCACGCACGATTATGATAAATTTATTAAACCGGCGGAGCTGATCAATTGGTGTGAGCAAGCAAATCTAGACTGTTTTGATATCACCGGCTATCACTACAATCCGCTGAGCGGCAATTTTTGCTTAAAACCTGATGTCAGTGCTAATTATATGTTGGCGGTTCGGCATGTAGAACGGGCATAAATGCTCGACTTGCATGACTTAATCGAGCGGATACTTTCGACGGCTATGAATCACGGTTAAGATAAGAATATGAGAGGTATATTCTTCATAGACAATTCAGTATCCTCGGCAAAATGTTTCTCGTATACCGTCAGCGCGTATTTTTCCCGATTTCGGAAGAAACCCAATATACTCAAATTTTTCTGATAGTTCGCCGAATAACTTGGTGGCGCTAGAAATAGAACCGGTATATTCCGAAACATTTTGCAAAATTTCACTAATGTTATTGAGAGCTTCGGGTGATAACTCAATTTTTTTAGCCATACACCACTTCTCGTTCAAACTCCTCTAATTCTTGGGCTTGAAATAGTTTCCCAATGTTTTTGGACGTCTTGTAATGGAATTGAGCCGTATTTCTCGATACTTTCGCGCCCTTTGAGAATTTTTTGTGTTAAGAATTCGTCATATCCTTTTTCTTTAAACATACGTATTCCTTATACTTTAGTTGAATTTTTTACTTAATATACTAGGGTCTGTTGAT
>VDHG01000063.1 GCA_006228005.1 Testudinibacter crocodili | reverse complement strand
ACTTTTGTCAGCAGTCTAAAGTGCGGTTGTGCAACCGCACTTGAATCTATTCCAAGATTTGCAGTGAATCACCAATTCGGATAATCCCGCAATTTAGTGGCACGAGATTGGTGCCGAATATCGGTTGTCCCTGCTTATCAGCGAACTGTTTTTTGAGGGTACGAAACGGTTCCATGTTACGTTGTAACTCTGCTGTTTGCGGATTGCGTGTGGTCAGTATACAGCGAATGCAAGGCTTGGCATTGATAAATTCCACTTCGCCAATGCGAATTTTCTGCCACTGGTTTTCACTGAATGCCGCTGCGTTGTCGATCACCAGATTGGCACGGAATTGTGCCATGCTGATCTCGACGGGGCAGTGTTGTTGCACGCTGGCGAGCGATTGTAAATTGGTCAATAATAACGGATAACCGTCGGCAAAAGACAGCGCTTGTTCGGGATAGCGTTTGATGCGGCGTTGCGGCTCAAAACCAAGCCAACGTAGTTGAACCGCTCTTTGCAATTTTTCGCTGAACCAGTTATTGATGTTGTCGTTGGCAAGCAATGAATTAAAATGGTTGCCCCAGACTTGGCATTCAGATTGCCGGATAAAATCATGATAAAGTGCGGTGACGCTGCTGCCGTCTTGATGGTGAATGTGCAATCCTTGTGCGCTCGGCACGGCGCTAAAGGCAAACAGTTCGCCGTCTTTGCGAGCGCTGATAAAACTGCCATCCGGTTCGGTCAACATAAAAGTGCGGTCAAATTCTAAACCGTAGGGCTGTACCAACGCTTTGGAAACCGTGATGGGCTGGGTGGATTTGATCGGATACAGATTGATTTGGGTAATACGACTCATATTCTTTGCCTTTTCTTGCCTTAAATCTGATATTTGGTTTTATCACCGATATCAAAATGCAGCGGCATCCGCCATTTTTGAATGCTTAAAATCAGTAATAACAGCGTGGCGATTCCCGAAAGAATTTGCGCCGCCAGCGTTGCTTGCATGACTAAACTCAACCACAGCAAGGCTAAAAATAGCGGTTGTAAATTTAAGCCGAACACCCGAAAACAAAAGTATTCTTTGAAACACAAACCACCAAGGGTAAAAAATGCCGCACCTAGCCCCAGCCACTGCCAGTCCAGCACAAAACAGACCGCTGCCGCCCAAGTGGCAAATTGTAGTAATAGACGAAAATGTTTCAGGTAGATATGCAATGAAGCGGCACAAAGCACTGCCGCCAGCAAAACGCCCTTAGTCGCCCAATCAAAATGATAGGGCAGTAATGCCACTGACGGCACCGCCAGCACAAAGCCACATCGATACAGGATCACCGTTAAGTAATCCCAAAAATCCATTGGCGATTGAATATGTGGATCAGCCATCATGACCTCGCTTGGTTGATAGGAAATAAAAAACAAAACCCCGCCGCAGCGGGGATTGAGTGCTTAGAATGACGCGTTGCGCGGGTAACGTGGGAACGGAATCACATCACGAATATTTTGTACCCCGGTCACATAAACAATCAAGCGTTCAAAACCGAGACCGAAGCCGGCATGCGGCACGGTGCCGTAACGGCGCAAATCACGATACCAGCTGTAATCCTCTTGGTTCAAGCCCATTTCAGCTAAACGTCGGTCCAACACCTCCAACCGCTCTTCCCGTTGTGAGCCGCCGATGATTTCGCCGATGCCCGGTGCCAAGACATCCATTGCCGCCACAGTTTTGCCGTCGTCATTAAGGCGCATATAGAATGCTTTGATGTCTTTCGGATAGTTTTTCACCACCACCGGCGAGTTGAAATACTCCTCAGCCAGATAGCGTTCATGTTCCGAAGACAAATCAATGCCCCATTCCACCGGGAATTCAAACTGTTTACCGGATTTCAGTAACACTTCAATCGCATCAGTATAGTCGATTTGGGCAAAGTCAGAAGCGATGAATTTTTGCAGGCGATTGATCACATTTTTATCGACCCGCTCTTCAAAGAATTTGAGATCGTCGGCACGCTCTTCCAAAACGGCTTTAAACACATATTTCAGCATCGCTTCAGCCAGTGCGGCATTGTCTGCCAGATCAGCAAAGGCAACTTCCGGTTCAACCATCCAGAATTCCGCCAAATGACGGGTGGTGTTGGAGTTTTCTGCACGGAAAGTCGGACCAAAGGTGTAAATTTTACTTAGCGCACAGGCGTAAGTTTCACCATTTAACTGCCCAGAAACCGTTAAAAATGCTTCTTTACCAAAGAAATCTTGTTTGAAATCGACCAAGCCGTTATCACCACGTGGCAAGTTTTCCAAATCTAACGTTGAGACGCGAAACATTTCGCCAGCGCCTTCGGTGTCGGATGCTGTGATGACCGGTGTCGCCACCCAATAAAAACCTTGCTCATGGAAAAAGCGGTGAATCGCTTGTGCTAAACAGTGGCGTACTCGCGCCACTGCACCGATTAAATTGGTGCGTGGGCGCAAGTGTGCCACTTCACGCAAGTATTCAACGCTGTGGCGCTTCGCTGCCATCGGATAAGTTTCAGGATCGTCAACCCAGCCACAAACCGTGACATCGTCGGCTTGCAGTTCAACCGCTTGTCCTTGCCCTTGTGAAGCGGTGACTTTTCCGCGAACAATCACTGAACAGCCGGCGGTAAGATTCAACACCTCGTCCTGATAGTTCTCTAGTTGGTTGCTGACCACGGCTTGAATCGGGTCGAAACAAGAACCGTCATAGACCGCCAAGAATGAAAACCCTGCTTTGGAATCACGGCGGGTTCTGACCCAGCCACGCACTGTAATCTGCTCGCCAACGGCGATTTTACCTTGCAAAACATCACTGATTGATGAAATTTTAGCCATTTTTTCCTCAAATTATTCAGATATAAAAGTATCGCTTTAGTTTACTGATTCTTATCTAAAATACAACGATTTGAACTGAAATAAGCCATCGGATGAGTAAATATTTGTTTGTGATTAAATTATTGTAGAATCGTGAGCTGATTAGCAGAATTGAGATTATCTTATTGTAAATCAATAAATAAATGCGTATAAAGGACAATTGATTAAAAACGTTATTGACCTTTACCATAAAACATAAAAGAAAAATTATGCCCAAGATAAAACAAGATGGCGCCAACCGCGTAAATTTGCAGCATTTAGGTTCAGTCTATCGCTTGATTGAACAGTTTGAGTTGATCTCAAGAATTGATTTATCAAAAATCTCCGGTTTTGCACCAGCGAGTATTACTAATTTAACCAGAGAATTGATTCACTCCCACTTTGTGATCGAAAGAGCGGTACAAAATACAATCGTACGCGGACGCCCGGCAGTGGGGATCTGCCTGTCGCCATTTTATTGGCAGTATTTGGCGGTGACTTTAAGCGAAAAAAGCTTGGATATCAGCCTATGTGAACTCAACGGTAAACAGTTGCGTCAGCAACTTTATAGTCTGGATAAAACGCTGCCATTAGAAAGCTTTATCAGTCGCGGAATAAGCTATTTTTTACAGCAAAACAGCGATATCACTCAGCATATTTTAGCTTGCTCCTTATGTATTTTAGGGCGGATCGATAAATTTGAAAAACGGGTTTATCTGGGGACGGAAGAGCTGAATCCTGACTTGCAGGAAGTGCTGCAAAGTGAGTTTAAATTCCCGATTATTGTCGCTGAACACTTTGCGATGTGGACTTTTGCCGAGAGCCATTTGGGCAACGCCATCAATAGTAACAACGTTATTTTCTTGCAGTTTGACGACGCAATCAATATCAGTGTGTTAAGTGAAGGCAAGATGATCAAAAATGAAAAACAGAAACGCATGAATATTGATAATGTCACGTTGCCGAAACTCAGCGAGTTGAGTGATAAAATTGCCCAAGATGTGCCGGAAATGGAACGCCACTATCTGTATAATCAGGTTAGTAATAAAGCGATTTATCAATTGGTCGATCTGTTATTGCCGAATCAACTACCGAATGACGAGAGTAAAATTCAATTCTTGTGCGAACAGGCTCAGCAAAACCAGCCGGACGCCATCACCATCATCCATCACTTGGCGGATAATGTCTCTTATCTGTTGATGTATTTGACCAATATTTTTGCTTCTGAAAAAATCATGATCAACACGCGTTTGCTGTCGGTGAAAGAGATTTTTCTGCAACGTTTGGCGGACAAATTGCAAGACGCCTTGTTGTCAGATGAACAACAAGTGGAAATTATCACCTCTAAATTCAGCTGGAATGACCCAACAATAGCTTCCTCTGCTATCAAGCAACAGCTCTATAGTGGCGAATTATTTAGTGAACATATCCGCTGAGGATAACGTTAATTGATAAAAACTTGTGTTAGCTCAATAAATTGATTTCTGTTTTTGCTTACAATCCCTCTTGTGCAGTTTATATGTAGAGGGAAGATTATGAGTTGTTTTTTTGTTACCGGCACAGATACCGGTGTGGGCAAAACCGTTGCCAGCCGAGCGATTATTCAGGCATTGCGCAAACAAGGTTGTCAAATTGTCGGTTATAAGCCGATAGCCTGTGGCGACGGTGGATATCATCCCTATTTGGAAGCGACACCAGAACCACAAAATCAGCAGAATATTGACGTGTTGACCCTGTTGGAGAGCAGTGGCGAGTCGCTGCAATACCAGGATATTAACAGTTATACCATGCCGCTAGAGCAAGAGCCGGGGCTGAATGATTTTCTGGAGCAGCCGCAATTGATTAAGATTGATAAATTAAATCATGACTTAAAGCGCCTATCTTCACGTTATCAATCTGTGTTGGTGGAGGGAACGTTCGGTTGGTTGACGCCAATTAACCGAGAGCTGGATTTTTCCGATTGGGTCAGTCAACATCAAATGCCGGTGGTATTGGTGGTCGGGATTAAAGAGGGGTGTATCAATCACGCCTTGTTGACAGTGCAGGCGGTTGAAAAGAGCGGTGTGCCGTTGATTGGCTGGGTGGCTAATCGGATTAATCCCGGTTTGAGTAATTACAGCGCAATTATCGAGTTGCTTTCCAGTAAAATTGAAGCACCGTTGCTAGGGCAGATTCCGTATTTATATCATCCTGAAAAACAAGATTTGTCCGGTTTTATGAATAATATTGACCGTTTGAGCTATTTACAGACTATCCGTTGACTTCCCCCAGTGCCTAAAGTAAAGCCGGGGGAATACCTACCCGGCTCACCTCGCAAAAATCCCGAATAATATCGGTATTATGGAATCAATAAATAGAAATTATTGTTGCCGCGCGTGATATTCAGGGCGACGGCGGATGGTTTATTATCCAAAATCTTACGTAATTCACCGATGTTACTAATTGCTTGACGGTTGACGCCGACAATCACATCGCCAGCTTGTAAACCAAGCTGTTCGGCAGAAGATTTGGCTTCTACTTTTAAGATCTCAACACCTTTGCGCCCATCTTTATCGTAATTGCCCAAATCAGCCCCATTTAAACTCGGAATCAGGCTATTGGCACTGGTTTGCGCTTGATCGTCAGATTGCAGTACCACATCGGCTTTTTCTATTTTGCCTTCACGCAGGTAGGTCAAATTGACGGTTTTTCCGGCGCCGGTGGTGGCAATTTTGGCACGTAGCTCAGCAAAGCTGTTGATCGGTTGACCATTAATTTCAGTGATCACATCACCGGCTTTTAAGCCCGCTTTGGCAGCGGCAGAATTTGGTAGTACTTCGCTGACAAATGCGCCTTTTTTGGAGTCGATACCAAAGGCTTTTGCCAGATCTGCGCTCAACTCACCGCCTTTGATACCCAAAATTCCGCGCCGTACTTCGCCAAATTCAACGATTTGATGGACCAGACTGCTTGCCATGTTACTTGGAATCGCAAATGCGATGCCGACATTGCCGCCGCTTGGGGCAATAATCGCTGTATTGATTCCGATCAGCTCGCCGCGCAGGTTGATTAAAGCGCCACCGGAATTGCCACGATTGACCGCAGCGTCGGTTTGAATGTAGTTTTCATAGCTGCCGCCATCCATACCGGTCGAGCGTCCTAAAGCGGAAATAATACCAGATGTCACTGTTTGCCCCAAACCAAATGGATTACCGATGGCAACCGTGTAGTCGCCAACGCGGATTTTATCTGAATCAGCCAGTTTAATTGCGGTTAAATTCTTTGGCGCTTCGATTTGCAGTAACGCCACATCAGATTGAGAATCGGTGCCTAATAATTTGGCTTTCACTTCCCGCCCGTCTTGCAGCGAAAGAGTGATATTATCAGCGTTATCGATCACATGATTGTTGGTTAACACATAACCTTTTTCCGCATCGATAATCACGCCAGAGCCTAAGCCTTTGAATTCGCGTGGTGCGCTGTTGCCGAACATATCACGCCCGAAAAAGAACTTAAACTCTTCTGGAATCATCGAATCTTGTTGACTTTGCGTGCCAGTAACATTCACCGTCACCACGCTTGGCAGCACTTTTTCTAACATCGGCGCCAAACTTGGGGTTTGTTGGTTGAGGTAAGATGGTGCTTGCAGCAAGGTCTCTGTCAAGGTCGTGCTTGGGGTGCTTTCCGTTTGCGCCATCGCTGGCAAATTAAATAGACTCAAGCCCAGAACTGCGGCTGATAAAATAAATTGACTTTTTTTCATCTTCATTAAATCTCATAAAAATATTGTGTTGAACATGATATACAGGGAAACAATACAACCTATTTACCTGAGTTAGTATTAAGCTTAATCTTTACAGTAAGACAGATATTTTGTGCAAATGTTCCGTAATCTGTAGCAAATAGATGGTATTGCTCAAATGTTATTCAAGGAGTTCCTGCAAATTTTTTTTCATCAGGTCAACTTGACTGGCATACAGATCTTTGTTTTCGGCTTCATCAATCATATACATAATCGTTTCAGAAAGGGTCATTCGCATTTTGCGCGAATGCTTGGAAAGCCTTGACCAAACGGCGTATTCTAAATCAATCGATTTCTTTTTGGTGGCGCGTTTTTCTGCATTGAAAAAGCGTTTGCGTCTGGCTCGAATGGCTTGATCTAACTTAATCACCAACGTATTGGCTAAATGCTGACGAATCCAATCTTCAATGAGTGCGGGATAATGTTGCAGTTGCAATAGTTCATTGGCTTTTTCGTCTTCCAGACTCCTTTCCTGATAACGGCTGATCGTTTCGCCGTTACGGACTTTTTTCGCCAGATACAGCCATTTCCAATGCGCTTCCTGATTCTCTAATTTCTGGTATTTCATCCGGTTTTCCCTCGTAATTCGCCAAGTATGGTCAATTTATGGCAGTTACTAATGTTACATTGTCACGTTTGAGTGTACTCTTTTTTCAGGTCAAAGTGAACAACTTGTTTAAATCAGGGTATAATGCCGTCTAAAGCAATAATAAGAGAGAAAAATGTGAAGGTAGATAGCTTAAACTGGCGACAATTGACGCCGCAGCTCAATTTTGACGGCTGGCATAAAAAAACGGTAGCACCATTGGCGTTACAAGATAGAGCCTTGACGGCGCTTACCGCATTTCTCAATGCGGAAAGTGGCTCGGTACTGGTGTTAAAAACCGATGAGCAGCGTGATTATGCAGACATTTTGCAAGATTATATCTGCAATCACAGCCTAGGGAATCGTCCGATCAGTGGTGTCAATTATGTGATCGAGCAAGCGGACTCTTTTTCGTTCCCTATCATTGAAGCCCGTCCGGCAACGACACTTGACGATAATTTTGCTGCCAAAAGTGCGGTTGAATACGCCTTGTATTTTGATTCAGCACGTTTATTCGGGCATGTGTTGCAACACCCTATCTCCCATGATTTGAAACTACAGCCGGGATTAGTGCATCAGGTCTGCAACGGGGTGCTGATTTTGGCGGTTAGTCCGCTATTGAGTAATCCGACATTGTGGCAGCGATTAAAACATCTTTTATCCAGCGGCTATTTTGAATGGCTATCGCCTAATCCGTTGAAACCGATGAATTATCAGATTCCGGGTTATCAACTGCCGTTGAAATTGATTCTGCTTGGCGATCGCGAAACGCTGGCAGAATTTTCCCTACTAGAGCCTAATTTATACGATATTGCCCAATATGCAGAAGTTGACAGCTATTTTCTCACCGACAGTGTTGAAGCACAGCAATTGTGGATTAACCATCTGTATTGGCAGATCGAGCAGTTGGGTTTGCCGGAATTCAGCCATGGTGCGCTGACCGCACTTTTCCGTCAGGCGGTGCGCGAAAGTGAAGACGGCTTACGCCAAACGATTAAGCCGTTACAATTAAAAAATTGGCTGACTGCCATCGCCAAAAGTAAGCCAGAAGCAGAGCAACTGCAAGCGCAAGATGTGGAACACTATTTTCAACAGTTAAATTATCAACGTGCCGCTTTGCAAGCATATAGCCAGCATGAGGTTTTACGCGAACAGATTTATATTTGTAGTGAAGGGCAGTTTGTCGGCGAAATCAACGGCTTATCGGTGATTGAATATGTCGGCACTCCGGTCAGCTATGGTGAACCGAGCCGGATTACATGTACCGTACAATTTGGTGACGGCGAAATTATTGATGTTGAACGTAAAAGTGAGCTGGCAGGCAATATTCACGGCAAAGGCACGCTGTTGGCACAAGCTTGTTTGAGTAATCTGCTGGATCTACCGGCGCAATTGCCATTTTCGGCTTCGATTGCCTTTGAACAATCTTATGCAGATATTGACGGTGACAGTGCTTCGCTGGCGCAATTTTGCGTGTTGGTCAGTGCGTTGGCGAATATTGCTATCGAGCAGGGCATTGCGATCACCGGTGCTATTGATCAAGGTGGTTTGGTACATTCTGTTGGCGGGGTTAATCTCAAAATTGAAGGATTTTATGCGATTTGTCAGGCGCGCGGCTTAAATGGTAAGCAAGGCGTGATTATTCCGGCAACTGCAGTCGAGAATCTGAGTTTGCAGTCTGACGTGGTGGAAGCTGTGAAGTGCGGTCAGTTCCATATTTGGGCGATAGAAAATGTGCAACAGGCAGTTTATCTGCTAACCGGCAAACAGTTGTTACCTGAAAAAGAGTCCGATGAGGGAGAACACAGTCTCGCCGAGATCATTTCACAACGTATCGAAAATAAGATTGAAACGCTGGTAGCACCACCATTCAGTAAATTTTTGGCTTGGGTGAAATCGATGAGGAATGGCAAATAAATTCCAGCTTACAGTTGTTAGCTATTTTATTCTTCGATTAACTTTGTTAGAATCCGTTAACTTTTTGGCTGCACGTTATGCTACCTTTAGCTATGTTTTAAATAACAACGTTTTTCAATAGTAAAATGGAGAGAAATAAAATATGAGCACTGTTCCCAATAAAAAACCGTCTTACAGCTACGAAGATCTGTTGGCATCCGGGCGTGGCGAATTATTTGGACCAACTGGGCCACAATTGCCGGCCCCGACGATGCTGATGATGGATCGGGTGAATCTGATGACTGAGGACGGCGGAAATTTCGGTAAAGGTTACATTGAAGCAGAACTGGATATTCATCCTGAGCTGCCGTTTTTCGGCTGCCATTTCATTGGTGATCCGGTGATGCCGGGCTGTCTGGGATTAGACGCGATGTGGCAATTGGTTGGATTTTTTCTTGGTTGGATTGGTGGTGAGGGTAAAGGACGTGCGTTGGGCGTAGGCGAAGTGAAATTCACCGGACAAATTCTGCCGACAGCAAAAAAAGTCACCTATCGTTTGCATATGAAACGGGTGATTAACCGTAAGTTAGTGATGGGCGTTGCCGACGGCGAAGTCGAAGTCGATGGCAGGGTGATTTATACCGCCACCGATCTGAAAGTCGGTCTGTTCCAAGATACTGCGGCATTCTAAAACGTTTCTTATCAGTTCCTTAACCGCACTTTAAGCAAAAAGCGATATAAAAGTGCGGTTTTGCTTTCTTTATTTTTCTGCTGTTCCTATAATTCTAATCAATAAACCAAGATCAGGTTGCTGTCACAGCTAAGCAATAAGTAAGGAAATAAGTGTGCAAAAAATATTAAATAGCAGATTAATCAGAGCGTTATTATTATCAATAGCGATGTTGGGCTTGGCAGCATGCAGCAGCCAGCCGGCTCCACAAGCCGTATCAGTGTATCCTAATCCGCACATGACGCCACCGGCGCAACCGGTACCGTCACCGCCGGAGCAGGAAGTTAGGAATGCCAGTGATAACCGCCAAAAAATGGATTACAATCAGCGAAATATTCATATTCGCCCTGCGGTATCGGTCGGTTATGGCTACCATCGCGGTTGGCGTTCGCATCGGCAGTACCACGCTGGCGCTGGTTTTTATCCCGACTATTGGTAAGAAAACACAATAAGCAGGTGATTTTTAAGGGCGAATGTATTATCATGAGCCTGTTTTTGAATAACCGTTATTGATATGCGACTACAACTGTTTTTTGACTGATTTTTTCGCTTTAATGTCACCGCCAAACAACTTGTTGGACGGGCTTTGGAGTTTGCTAAAAATCGGCAATAGATCCTGAAAGCCTCCGTTCGGAGGTTTTTTTGTATAGTTGCTATCTGTGAGATGTCCTAATTGGAGATAAAAATGCAACAGCTACAAAACATCACGGTACAAGCATTACAGGCCGTGGAACAAGCAAGCGATATTACGACGCTGGAAGCCGTTCGGGTCGAATATTTTGGTAAAAAGGGGCATTTCACTGCCTTAATGCAAGGTTTGCGTGATGTTTCACCAGAAGAGCGTCCGGCGGTCGGACAGCTGATCAATGATGCGAAACAGCAGGTGCAAACCGCACTTAATGCTAAAAAAACTGAATTGGAAAGTGCTAAATTAAACGCACAATTAGCTCAAGAGAAAATCGATATCAGCCTGCCAGGGCGTAGAGTAGAAAGTGGTGGTTTGCATCCGGTGACCATTACTATTAATCGAGTGACTAAATTCTTCTCTGAATTGGGATTCAGTGTAGAAACCGGACCAGAAATTGAAACTGATTATTATAATTTCGATGCCCTGAATATTCCGGCACACCATCCGGCAAGAGCCGACCACGATACGTTTTGGTTTGATGTCAATCGCTTGCTGCGAACCCAAACCTCCGGGGTACAAATTCGGACCATGGAAAAGCAACAACCACCGATTCGGATTATGGCGCCGGGCAGAGTGTATCGTAATGACTATGATCAAACCCATACGCCAATGTTTCACCAGATTGAATTGTTGTTTGTCGATAAAAAAGCGAATTTCACCGAACTGAAAGGCTTGCTGCATGATTTCTTGCGCAACTTCTTTGAAGAAGATTTACAAGTGCGGTTCCGTCCGTCTTATTTCCCGTTTACTGAACCGTCCGCAGAAGTTGATGTGATGGGGAAAAACGGAAAATGGTTAGAAGTATTGGGCTGTGGCATGGTGCATCCGAATGTCTTACGCAATGTTGGGATTGACCCGAATGAGTATTCCGGTTTTGCGGTTGGTATGGGTGTTGAGCGCTTGACAATGTTGCGTTACAACGTCACGGATTTGCGATCATTCTTTGAGAATGATCTGCGTTTTCTGAAACAATTTAAGTCACTATAAACTACTGTAGATCCTAAGCAGACTGAGCAAATTAAGCAGAATAAGCGGAGAAAATAACGAGATGAAATTGAATGAATCATGGCTACGGGAATGGGTTAATCCGGCCATTAATACTGAACAATTGGCGGAACAAATCACGATGTTGGGCTTGGAAGTGGACGGCATCGAAGCGGTTGTCGGACAGTTTGACGGGGTGGTGGTCGGCGAAGTCGTCGAATGCGAACAACACCCAAATGCCGATAAATTGCGTGTGACCAAAGTCAACGTTGGCGGCGAACAGTTGTTGGATATTGTTTGTGGTGCGCCAAATTGTCGTCAAGGCTTAAAAGTGGCGTGTGCTGTGGTCGGCGCCACCTTGCCGAGCGATTTTAAAATCAAAAAAGCCAAATTACGCGGTGAACCGTCAGAAGGGATGTTGTGCTCTTTCAGTGAATTGGGAATAACGTCCGACGCCGACGGCATTATCGAATTGCCTGCGGATGCGCCGATCGGCACTGATATTCGTGATTATCTGAAATTGAATGATAAAGTGATTGAAATCAGCCTGACCCCGAACCGTGCCGACTGCTTGAGTATTCGCGGCGTGGCGCGCGAAGTCGGTGTGGTCAATAAAGTGGACGTTGTTGAGCCGGAGATAACACCGGTCGCGGTCAGTATCGCAGACAAAGTTGAGATCAAACTTTCAGCGCCTGAGGCTTGTCCACGTTATTTGTTACGGGTGATCAAAGGACTGAACGTGCAAGCAGCATCACCGCTCTGGCTGCAAGAGAAATTGCGCCGCTGCGGAATTCGTTCTATCGATCCGATTGTCGATGTCACCAACTATATTCTGTTGGAATTAGGACAGCCGATGCACGCCTTTGATAGCGCAAAAGTGGTGCAGCCGGTTGAAGTGCGAATGGCAAAAAATGGCGAAGAATTGGTTTTATTAGATGGTACGACAGCGACGTTGCGTGATAATACCTTAGTCATTGCCGATCAAAACGGTCCATTGGCGATGGCAGGCATTTTCGGCGGAGAAAAAAGTGGTGTGAGTCCGCAAACGCAAGATGTGATTTTGGAATCTGCTTTTTTTGCGCCATTAGCGATTGCCGGGCGCGCTCGTCAATATGGTTTACATACGGATTCTTCACACCGTTTTGAACGTGGCGTCGATTTTGAGTTACAGCGTCACGCAATCGAGCGTGCAACCGCACTTTTAATTGAAATTTGTGGTGGTCAAGCTGGTGAAATTTGTGAAGTCATCAGCAAGCCAGATTTGCCACAAATCCAAACCGTTACTTTACGTCGTAGCAAATTGGATTCATTGTTAGGTCACCACATTGCCGATGAAACCGTCACCGATATTTTAAATCGTTTAGGCTTCAGAGTGACTTTTGCTGACGGGCTGTGGACGGTAACGCCGACCAGCTGGCGTTTTGACATTGAAATCGAGGAAGATCTCATTGAAGAGGTCGCACGGATTTACGGTTATAACAGCATTCCAAACAATGCACCGTTGGCGCATTTGAATATGCGTGAACATAAAGAAACTGATGTTGAATTGGCACGGATTAAAACCGCACTTGTTGATCGCGATTACCAAGAAGCGATTACCTATAGCTTTGTTGATCCAAAGCTGCAAGCCTTGTTGCACCCTGAACAGCAGGCGTTGGTTCTGCCAAATCCGATTTCTGTGGAAATGTCGGCAATGCGTTTATCACTCATTCCGGGGCTGTTGGGTGCCTTACTTTATAATCAAAATCGCCAACAAACCCGTGTGCGCTTGTTTGAAACGGGGTTGCGTTTTATTCCGGATACCAGTGCGGAGTCGGGTGTTAAACAGCAATTTGTGCTAAGTGCGGTTATCAACGGCAGCCGAAAAAACGAGAGTTGGGCTGAAAAAACGGAAGTTGTTGACTTTTTTGATCTAAAAGGTGATCTAGAAGACATTTTATCGCTAACAAGTGCTGGAAATAAACTCAATTTTGTAGCAAAATCATATACAGCATTACATCCGGGACAATCTGCGGCGATTATGGCGGAAGATCAAGAGGTTGGCTTTATCGGCACACTACATCCGCAAATTGCACAAAAACTGGGGTTGAGCGGAAAAACAGTCGTCTTTGAAATCTGTTGGGATGCCATTGCAACTCGTGACATGGTGCAAGCCAAAGCAATTTCGCGTTTCCCGGCAAACCGCCGTGATATTGCGGTTGTGGTTAGCAACGATGTTGCTGCTGCGGATGTAATTAGGGCCTGTCGTGCAGTTGCCGGGGAAATATTGACCCATGTGAACTTGTTTGATGTTTATCAAGGTAACGGGGTTGCAGACGGTTATAAAAGTCTGGCAATCGGTTTGACACTTCAGGATAATCAAAAAACGCTTGAAGAGGAAGATATCACCAAGGTGGTATCAAATGTAGTATCTGAATTAAAGCGGAATTTCAATGCTTATTTGAGAGATTAGACTATGACATTAACGAAAGTAGAAATTGCAGACAGTCTCATTCAGAAATTCGAACTGACCAAGCGTGAAGCAAAAGATTTGGTCGAAAGCTTTTTTGAGGAAATTCGGGTTGCTTTAGAAAGTGGAGAAGACGTTAAACTGTCTGGTTTCGGCAATTTCCAACTGCGTGACAAAAAATCTCGCCCTGGTCGAAATCCGAAAACTGGCGAAAGCGTAGCCGTTTCTGCACGCCGAGTGGTGGTTTTCAAACCTGGTCAAAAATTGCGTGCACGCGTTGGACAGAATCTTAAAAAATAACGCACTGTTTCTGTGTTGAACAGGTTCAGCCAAGAGGGTTGGAAACAGATAAAATTGGATAGCTGGATTTTGATGATAAGGGCAAAAAATCTGTTTGGTTTCAAACAGAAGATAGGATTATTGATATGCTTGGCAGTATTTGTACTGTCTGGGTGTTCTTCTTCGTCCTCTTCCCGTTACCAAGGCCGTTTGCCTGATCCGCTGTATACTATGGCGCAATTGAGCGAACAACAGTATCAGTGGGGCGGTACGCCGTATATTCTGGGTGGTAACAGCCGCCGAGGCGTTGATTGTTCCGGCTTTGTTATGCGTACTTTTGCTGATCGTTTTGATATTTCGCTGCCAAGAACGACTGCAGCACAAGCAAAAGAAGGGATCTATATCGAACGTGGTGACTTGCAGACTGGCGATTTGGTATTTTTTAAAACAGGGCGCGGTCCCAATGGCTATCATGTCGGGATTTATGTTAAAGATGATCAATTTTTACATGCATCAACCAAAGGCGGAGTAATTTATTCTTCATTAAATTCTGCTTATTGGAAAAAAGCGTATTGGCAAGCCAGACGTGTTTAATCACACCATTAGCTGTTGGTTAATACAGTGAATAAATTTTTATTAAACCGAGTTAATTTAACTTGGCCATTTACTAACTTGGAGGTTGAATATGAGTGATTTCAGTTATGCAATGTTGACGGTCGTTTTCTCATTAGCAAT
Source organism: Testudinibacter crocodili (assembly GCA_006228005.1). GTDB lineage: Bacteria > Pseudomonadota > Gammaproteobacteria > Enterobacterales > Pasteurellaceae > Chelonobacter. The sequence continues at coordinate 2,927 of VDHG01000063.1, read as the reverse complement.
GATTGTTTATTTAGCTTTTTTGATTTTTTAACCTAGCACTTAAACAGTAAAAAACCATGTTTCATTGAGGTGATCGGTGAGACATGGTTTTTTAATTTTTTATCGTTTACTTTTTAGATCAATCGGCTTTTCAGTTTCCAGAAATTGACGTTCATTCGATGACACTAAACGGGCAATGGCATTCAAATAGGTGATCTCTAAGGTTTCTCGGCTGGTGGCAATCACCCCCAAATCATTTAAAAAGCCATCATTCACGTCATATACCCAACCATGAATCGACAGTTTTTTGCCACGAGCCCAAGCAGAACGAACTATCGACGAGGAACCTAAATTATACACTTGTTCGACTACATTGATTTTAGTCAGCATATCTGCTCGTTTTTCCAATGGCAGCGTACCAAATAGATTGCTATGCTTCAGCCAAATATCACGAATGTGCAGCAGCCAGTTATCAATCAAGCCTAAGGTATTATTTTCCATTGCCGCTTTAATACCACCGCAATTGGTATGACCACAAATAATAATATGTTCAATATCCAACGCATCGATGGCGTATTGCACCACAGACAGACAATTTAAATCAGTATGAATCACTTGGTTGGCAACATTGCGGTGTACAAACAGTTCCCCCGGACCCAGATTGGTGAGCTTTTCTGCCGGCACTCGGCTGTCTGAGCAGCCAATCCAGAGGTAGCTTGGTTTTTGTTGACCTGCCAACTCTTTAAAATAATTAGAATTCTCCTGTTGCATTCGAACTGCCCAACTATGGTTGTTGGCGATCAATTGCTCTATTTTTTTCATAGCTTATCCTTGTTATATGTTTGCCTTTGCTCTGTTATAATACGCCAAATTGTTTTTTTTTATTATTCATTTTTAAAATAAATAGAGTGATTATCTTATGTATGCACTTGAAATAAAGGACTTAACCAAGTCATATCCCAATGGTTTTCAAGCATTGCACGGTATCAATTTGAATGTGCAAGAGGGAGATTTTTATGCACTGCTCGGTCATAACGGTGCAGGAAAATCAACGACAATCGGCATTGTCAGCTCGTTGGTCAACAAGAGTAGCGGTAGTATCAAGGTGTTCGGCTATGATTTAGACAGCCAACTGAGCGAAGTGAAAAAGCAGATTGGCATTGTTCCGCAAGAGTTTAATTTTAACCAGTTTGAAAAAGTATTGGACATTTTGGTCAATCAAGCCGGTTATTATGGGGTGGAGCGCAAAGAAGCGTTGCAGCGCGCTGAAAAATGGCTGAAAAAACTGGATCTATGGGATAAACGCGATCAGAAATCGATGCGACTGTCGGGAGGGATGAAGCGCCGTTTGATGATTGCGCGTGCTTTAATGCACCGTCCACGCTTGCTGATTTTGGATGAGCCAACCGCTGGCGTTGATATTGAATTGCGCCGCTCGATGTGGCAGTTTTTGCAAGAACTGAATTTGCAAGGCACGACGATTATTCTGACCACGCACTATTTGGAAGAAGCCGAGTTGCTCTGTCGCCATATCGGCATTATTCAGCAGGGCAGATTGGTGATCGACACGTCAATGAAAGATTTGTTGAGTAAGCTTGAATCGGAAACCTTTGTGCTGGATCTGGCCAAATATAGCGCCGTGCCACAAATTGAGCATTACGCAAGTCAGTTAATTGATACGAATACATTGGAAGTGGAAGTGCGGCGTGAACAAGGTTTGAACAACCTATTTCATCAGCTCTCCGAACAGGGTATTCAAGTATTGAGCTTGCGCAATAAAACCAATCGACTGGAAGAGTTGTTTGTGCGCATGGCGTTAAATAAACCGCATGATGAAACACAAGGAGAGTAGTGATGTCACTGTCTTGGATTGCATTTAAAACCATTTTAAACAAAGAAATTCACCGTTTTATGCGGATTTGGGTACAAACATTAGTACCGCCGGTCATCACCATGACGCTCTATTTTGTGATTTTTGGGCAGCTGATCGGCAACCGCATCGGTGAAATGGGCGGTTACAGCTATATGCAGTTTATCGTACCGGGCTTAATCATGATGTCGGTGATCACCAATTCGTTTTCAAATGTGGCTTCCTCATTTTATAGCACAAAATTTGCACGCAATGTTGAAGAACTATTGGTTTCACCAACCTCAACTCATATTATCATTTGGGGTTATGTGGTCGGCGGTATGACGCGCGGTATCTTAGTCGGCAGTTTAGTCACTGTCGTTTCATTGCTATTTATCCCGCTGGAACTTCATTCTTGGTCGGTTGTGATTTTAACCCTGCTGATGACCAGCGCTGCCTTTGCCCTTGGCGGACTGATCAATGCGGTGTTTGCCCGCTCGTTTGACGACATCAGCATTATCCCAACGTTTGTGTTGACACCGTTGACCTATCTCGGTGGCGTCTTCTATTCGATTTCACTGTTGCCGGCATTTTGGCAAGGCGTATCAAAACTGAACCCGATTGTGTATATGATCAACGGTTTCCGTTATGGCTTTTTGGGGGTGAGCGATATTGCGTTGTACTACACCTTTTCGGTATTAATTTTGTTTATCTCCTTACTTTACGGTTTTGCCTATTATTTGATTAACCGAGGTATTGGTTTGAGAAACTAACCATACCAAGTGCGGTTTGACTGAAAAGTTGACCGCACTTTTTTGTATTACTGATTTATAGAAACGGCAGATTGTAGCAAACAAAATAGAGATAAGTGGGATTCAGGATAATAAACAAGAAAAAATCATTAAATTTGTAGGGTCTGTTGATCTTTGTTTATATTTTGAGCTATAGACTATTTTTCGCCAATATAATCATATAAAAAATAAAATGAAAATAACACAAGAAAATATATTAAAAAAAGCAATAACAACAAGATTTGTTTTAGAAAACAATTCCAATATTGTTTCCGTGTTTTATGATGAGGATGGGGATTGGCAGTTTT
>VDHG01000062.1 GCA_006228005.1 Testudinibacter crocodili | reverse complement strand
TCCGCCCCTACTTTTACAACATGAATCGTATATTTAAATTACCTAGCAGATTTGGGCAGATATTATAAATCGACTTGAATGATTTAAATATGATGTCTCACCTCAACTATTAAAAATAGTTGGCTTAGTTTTTCGATTAATTGATCCACTTCATTTGTTGACGCAGCATCAAGATTAGCATTCCATTCATCTAACATGATCACTTTAATTTTTTGGTCTAAATGTTGTTGCAGTTCATTGAGATTATATTTTAATACTTCTCCGGTAGAGCAATGCGTTGTATTTGTTTGTGAAAACTGTAGATGGTGATAAGTTGGCAGGTAATAAGCTTGTTCTGCCAATTGTGTTTTCAGCCATATTAAATAAGACGATTTTCCGGCGCCGTTTGGCGCTTGAATTGTAATTCTTCCCTGTTTAGGTAGATTATTTTTTAAATATTCCAAGTTGATCATTTCAATATTAAGATTAGCAGATGTGCTAACGTTAAATTTATCCCATAAAATTCGCTGATAAATATCACTGTTTGTTGGCGGCGGTATCAGAGCTTGAAGTAATCCGTTTAATTTGGCTTTTAATGCAGACCATTGGGTAATATAGGAAATAATACTGTAGCAATATTGCAGCATAATGACCTGCCTTGGTAACGTTGCAATCAGCACCGCTAACATTGCTGGCGAAGTGCGGTATTGATAAAACAGAAATAGAATCAGCATAATAACCGGCAACATCATAATTAACATACCAACAGAGGAGACAATATTATTAAATTGTTTGCTTTTGACCGCGGAGAATAATAAAGATTGTTGTTTTTTCAGTAAGTCTTGTTGATAAAGATGATCATTATATTGATTGCCCAACGTACAGTTATCCCAGATTTGGGACAAGTGATGTTGCAATTCGGTACGATCTTGTTGTGCTTGGCGACTTTTTTCAGCGACATTAGTGTTGAATTTCAGGATAAAGCCTAATACTAATAACAGTCCGATAAAATAAGCATAAATAATATTGGCTTCTAACAAAAAGGCTAGAGTAATGATATTAAACAGTACATTTAATATCACGGCAATCCAATCATAAATAAAGCGATAAGATTCATCAATTACAAGAAAAGATTCAGACGATAAATAGGGCATCATGATTTTTTTCTGGTTTTTATCAGCATTGATGTTGCTTAAGCCGTAAAACAGTGTTCTGAATTGAGTATGGTAGCTGTTTAATGCAATTATTTTGGCTTTTTCCAATAAGCTGATAGAAATGACCGACGGAATATACACAATAATTAATGACACAATAAACAGTGATAAATACAGAAAATAGGGCTGTTGTGTGGCAATTCTTTCAGCACTGATCGCAATCCAATAGGTTGAAGAGGCGATAATAAACTGTTGTATCAGCAATAAGAGTAGCGAAAGCTTAAAAGTGCGGTTAAATAGCAGGGTGTAATATGTTTTCATCTTAGGCTGCGCTCACTTAGTTTTTATTATAAACAGACCATATAATAAAAAGATATTGATCACAAGCAGTGATGTGATACATGATTATCTGTATGAGATATATCACAAATTCTTATTTTAAATAGTATTTCTACTGTTAGGCGGATATTCCGCTAAGATAGCGTTGCCAATCAAAAAATTGACCCGGATCGATTTTTCTTCCCGGTGAAATATCACTATGCCCGACAATTCGTTCTGGGGTAATTTGTGGATAGTTTTGCATAATCAACGTGGTCAGTTGCTGCAAAGTGCGGTATTGCGCCGCTGTAAAAGGTTGATTATTTGAGCCTTCCAATTCAATACCAATGGCAAAATCATTACATTTTTCCCGTCCCTGAAAGCAGGATAAACCGGCGTGCCAAGCACGATCAGCAAAGCTGACGTATTGGGTAATTTCGCCCAAACGATTAATTAAACAATGAGCCGAAACCCGTTGCTGGTAAATCTCGGCAAAATAGGGGTGGATATTTGGCTCTAGTTTGCCCAGAAAAAGTTGATCGATAAAATTGCCGCCAAACTGCTCTGGTGGCAGGCTGATGTAGTGAATCACCAGCAGGGAAATATCGTCGGGATCAGGGCGTGCATCAAAGTGCGGTGACGAAATCTTGCGCACCGGCTGCAACCAGCCGTGCTGAATTCTTTGCGGGGGCAATATCATATTTTGCGATCTCAATTCCAGTAATTTTGCCGTTTTTAGATTTTTGTATGCAGCTTTGCGATGCTGAGGCGGTCAATTTTGAGCCGTCAATTTTTATCTAAATGAGGAAAAAATCATGCAACACTTTAATCTAAAATGCAATGTGAAAAACAAGCTTAAACACGGTTTTACCTTGGTGGAGTTGATGATTGTTATCGCCATTATTGCCGTGCTGGCGACCATTGCCGTACCGTCTTATCAAAGCTACACCCGCAAAGCGGCGCTGTCGGAGCTGCTGCAAGCTTCAACCCCCTATCGTGGCGAGGTGGAGCTGTGTATTTATAATACCGGCGCAACGACGGGTTGCAGCGGTGGTAGCAATGGCATTCAGCCGGATAAAACGGCAGAGAATAAATCGAAATATATCAAAACCATCGCCACCGCAGCAGGCAAAATCAGTGTCAGCGGTAAAAGCAGTTTAGAGGGCTACGGCTATACCCTGACGCCGAGCGGTGGCAACGGCAGTGAAATCAGTTGGGCGGTGGCTTGCATTGCGCCGAATTCAGATACGGCTATTTTCCCGGTTGGTTTTTGTTCGTAACGTCAGGAGTGTGTGATGAAAGAGAGTAGTCCACAACCAAACGAGATTCAGGTCAGCAGTCTGGACGGGCAAGTGTTTGATATCGAGCCATGGCTGTGGCAGCGCAATTGTCGTGAGCAATCGTTGCTGCTACGCTATTTCGCCTTGCCGCTGCAAGAAGATCAACAGCGGTTATGGTTGGGACTGGATTCGCTGGACAATTTGAATGCTTGTGAGGTATTTGCGTTTTTGCATGATAAAAGCGTGGAACCGGTGATTTTGGATAATAGTGTGTTGAAAAGTGCGTTGCAGCAATTAACCGTTACGCTATCTGACGGCACAGCAGATCAACTGCAAGACTATGCTCAGGCGGTATATCGCCACGATATACCAACCGAGCCAGCAGAGAGTCGTGATGAACCGGTGATTCAGTTATTGGAAACGATTTTTGAACAGGCGTTGGCGCAACGGGCATCGGATATTCATTTTGAGCCGGTATCACAGCCAAAATCACTGGCGCAGCTAAATACACAGGCGTTGCAAGTGCGGTTCCGGGTGGATGGTGTGTTGACAGTCAATCGACAAGTTGGGGCTGATTTTGCCAGCCGTTTGATTTCAAGAGTGAAATTGTTGGCACATCTGGATATTGCCGAAACGCGGTTGCCGCAAGACGGGCGCTTTCAATTTACCACCGCTTTTAATGATGTGTTGGATTTCCGTTTGTCAATTTTGCCGACCCAGTTGGGCGAAAAAGCGGTGCTGCGGCTGCAACAGAACAAACCGGTTGAACTGGCATTTTCCGAATTGGGCATGACCAAGCAGCAACAGCACTGTTTTCAGCAGGCGTTGCGGCAACCGCAGGGGTTGATTTTGGTGACCGGGCCGACCGGCAGTGGTAAAAGTATTTCGCTGTATACCGCACTTCACAGCTTGAACCAACCGGAAAAACATATAGTGACCGCTGAAGATCCGATTGAAATCAGTTTGCAGGGCATTGTACAAACCCAGATTAATCCGGCGATTGGCTTAGATTTCAAGCAACTGTTGCGCACTTTTTTGCGTCAAGATCCGGATGTGATTATGTTGGGTGAAATTCGTGATGAAGAGAGCGCACAGATGGCGATTCGGGCAGCGCAAACCGGACATTTAGTGCTGTCCACTTTACACACCAATGATGCACCAGCGGCGATTGGGCGTTTGCAACAGTTGGGCGTCCCAGAATATGAACTGGCGTCTTGTCTGTTATTGGTGATTGCGCAACGCTTGCTGCGCCGTCGTTGTGAATGTCGGCAAGTGGGGCAAGATAGCTGTGGCAAATGTCATCAAGGCTATTACGGTCGAATTGGCACTTATCAATTTTTACAACCGCACTTTTTTCAATCGAGCTTTGCTCAACCGCACTTTAACGATAAAACCAACCGTCACTTACCGACGGTGGAATATCAGTTGGATTTTGACAGTTTGTATCACAGTGGAATCGAAAAAGTGCGGTCTGGCGTGACCGATCTGGCAGAGATCCAGCGAGTATTGGGAGACGGCAATGGCGGAATTTAGCTGGCAGGCAGTGAATCAGTTGCAACGGCAACAGAGCGGTATGATTTTAGCGCCAAATGTCGAACAGGCAAAAGTGCAGTTACTGGCGCGTGGTTTACAGCAGGTGAAAGTGCGGCGCAATTGGCGCTTGTCATCGGCAGTCAGTCATGCCGAGATGTGCGAATTGATGCAGCAAATGGCGATGTTGCTGCAAGCAACGCTGCCGTTAAAAACCGTGTTACAAATGTTGAGCCTGAATTGCCAAAGCGAAAAATTACAGCGTTGGTTACAGCGGTTAGAATATGGAATCGCTGCGGGATATTCGTTTTCACAGACCTTATCCCAAGATCCACAGTTTTTGAGCGAGCGTGATCGGCAGTTGATTAGAATTGGTGAAACCAGCGGACAGCTTGCACAGATATGTCGTCAAATCGGCGAAGATAAAGCCAAAAAATTAGCATTACAGCGCAAATTGCAGAAAATTTTGTTATATCCGATGATGGTGCTGCTAATCTCTTTTAGTTTGACGGTGCTGTTGTTGCTGTTTGTGGTGCCGCAATTTGCCGAAATGTATCAACAAAATCAGCAGCAATTGCCGCTATTTACTCAATTTTTGTTGCAACAATCACAGATCTTGCAGGATTACGGCGGACGTTTGGCACTGTTATTCGCTTTGCTGATCGCCATCATAATCCGTGTTTACCGCCAAAATGGCAGAATGCGTCGCAAGTTGGCGCAATGGTTGGAGATGTTGCCGCTATTTGGGCGCTTAAATCAGCTTAGCTTGATTGTCGATTCCAGTCGCAATCTGGCGTTGATGCTGAATGCCGGGATTTCATTGAACCAAGCGTTGCAAACGTTTTTAAATCCACAGAAGTCGGCGGAATACAGCCTGTTACAGCAGGAGATTAGCCAGAGTTTGCAGTTGCTACAACAGGGGTACGCTTTTTCGCAAAGTGTCAGCAGCCGTTGGTTTCCGCAGCAGGCGCAGCAGATGTTGGTGGTAGGCGAAAAGAGCGGTTGCTTGGGACAGATGCTGCAACATATTGCTGACAATTATCAACGCCAGCTCAATCATCAGATCGATTTGTTGTCGCAACTGTTGGAACCATTGCTAATGCTGTTGATTGGCGGGCTGATCGGTGCGGTAATGTTGGGGATGTACCTGCCGATTTTTGATATGGGAGCAATGTTAGGATGATGTTGGAATAATGCAACCGAGCTTACTGTTGTTAATTTTTTTGGCACTGGCTATCGGGTTATGGTTGAAATATGCATTGGCAAATTTTGCTGAACGCTTGAACCGCACTTTGCGCCAACAGTATCAAGACTGCTATTTGCCACACACGCAGCAGCCACTAGCTGCAGATTATCACTGGCTGTTACCAATCAAAAGCCGTGTGCTGAATCGATTACCGCCGATTTTTGTCGGTTTGAGTTTGCTGATGAGTTGGTTTTCTTCTGATTTCTTAACCCAAATGTGGTTGTTGGCGCTGTTGGGCTTATTGACAGCAATTGGGGTGCTGGATTTTTACTACCGTTTGATCTCGACCGCACTTTGCCAAGCATTGGCACTGCTGGCATTGTTTGGGGCTTGGCAGCAGATTGGCTTGGTGTCACTGGAGCAGAGTGTGCAAAGCCTGTTGTCGGCTGCGGTGGTGAGTGGGTTGTTCTTCCAAATCAGCCATTGGATTTATCGTAAGGAAGTATTTGGTGAAGGCGATTGTTGGCTAATCAGCGCCCTCGCGATGTTTTATCCGTGGCAGCAATTGCCGTTATTACTACTGTTTGCCAGTGTATTAACGTTGCTGGCAGCATTGTTTGTTGGTCGCCGCCGGGCTGATTGGAAAACACAACAGCTGCCTTTCGCGCCTGCATTGAATATATCGGCAATAGTGCTATTTTTGCTATAGTGCTAATAGAATAATCTTCTCCGGATCAATGCTGACATATATTGAATCACCGATTTGATGTTGATCGGCAGAGTGGTAGCTGGCGCAAAACTCGATTTGCGGACTGAGCTGAATAATCGCTTCGTGGCTGTCTTGCTGTTGTTGCAGCGCGCGGATTTGACCTTTAAAACTGTTGGTTTTTTGTGCGTGTTGATGCAGGCTGACCCATGGCGCTTTAAACATCAGTAGTAATTCTTGCTCTGCTTGTAACTGCAAACGTTCGGCACTGGTTTGGGTGATCGAAGCGCTGATTGGACTATCTAACCCCTCAACTGCAATTTGCACTTGGCAATTCAATCCTTGTATACAAAGTTGTTGTACTCTGCCGATCAATTGGTTTCTGGCGCTACTTTGCAGGCTAAATTTGGCTGTGGCAGACAGCAGACTGGTGAGCGGAATGTTTTCGTCTTGCAAAATAACAAATGCTCGTTGTTGAGTTTGCTCCAGCAATTGATATAACTGCAACACCCGTTTAGCGTAGGCGGTCAGTGTGGTGCCGCCGCCCTCTTTGCCGCCGGTGCTGCGCTGTAATAACGGTCTTGGGCTGATTAAGTCCATTGTATTTAAATTATCCCAAGCGGTTTTATAGCTGATTCGTACCTGCTTCGCAGCTTGTGAAATCGAACCGCACTTTTCGATCTCATGCAGCAGACGAATGCGTCTTGGATCGACAAACAGTTGCTGTTGCAGTTTTATACTGAGATCGATATCAATATCTGCCATAAAAATTCCTGTTGCTTATCTTGTTGTTTAGGAAGGTTTGTGATTATCTTCGCATTTTAAAAGAAAACTCGGAATCTGGATAGACATCTTTTTTTATCGTTATATAATTAATTGCATATCGAATTTTTATTATCTATATTAGGAGAGATTATGTTGAAATACATTATTCGTGGCGGCAAAAGTGCGGTTTTGGCGCTGGCTTTGGCAGCAGTATCATTTTCAGGACTAGCAAATGACAAGTTGACGGTATTTGCCGCCGCTTCGATGACCAATGTATTGCAGGATCTGTCGGCTGAATTTAAGCAGACACAGCCGCAAACCGATGTGGTATTTTCATTTGCCTCCTCTTCAGTGCTGGCACGGCAAATTGACGAGGGTGCTCCGGCAGATATTTTTGTTTCGGCAAATTTAAAATGGGCGGATTTCTTGCAGGAAAAAGGTAAAATTATTGCCGATTCGCGTAAAATCGTTGCCGGCAACAAATTGGTGATGATTGCGCCCACAAGTGCCGGAGAATTGAAATTTGATTTGAACAACGACGAATGGCTGAAATATTTGGGCAAAAACTTTTTGTCAGTCGGCGATCCGGAACACGTTCCGGCAGGAATTTATGCCAAAGCAGCATTAACCAAGTTGAAGCAATGGGAGAAAGTGGAAACACAACTGGCACGTGCAGCCAATGTACGTGCGGCGTTGACGTTGGTTGAACGTGGCGAAGCCCCGTTGGGTATTGTGTATGCCACCGATGCAGCCGCTAGCGATAAAGTGCAGATCGTCGGCGTGTTTCCGGACGGCAGCTATGAAGCGGTGGAGTATCCGGCAGCAATTGTCAGCGGCCATGACAGCAAAACAGCACAGGCATTTATGGCATTCTTGGGCACTGACAACGCGAAAGCTATTTTGCAGAAATATGGTTTCAGCGTAGAATAATTGCTTAGGCAGTGTAGGGGCGGATTATATATCCGCCCGAACTAAATTTTACATTTTTCTATTTTAGATTAAATGGTTATACCGCACTTCGTAAACGGGCGGATATATAATCCGCTCTACTTTTGTGATAGCGTGCACTTTGATGGCGCTTTCATGTTAAAAATTTATCAAGGACATTTTTTTGATCGACAGCATAATCCAAACGCTCAGCCTCAGTGCGGCGGAAATCAGCGCGATTCAGCTTAGTTTAAACGTTGCGCTGTTTTCAATGCTGCTCAGTTTGCCAGCAGCGGTATTTTTTGCCTGGTTGCTGGCACGTCGTGATTTCTGGGGAAAGAATCTGCTGGACGGGATTATCCACCTACCGCTGGTGCTGCCGCCGGTGGTGATTGGCTATTTGTTGTTGCTGGCTTTTGGACGTAACGGTTTCATTGGTAAATATTTGCATCAATGGTTTGATTTCAGCGTGGCATTCAGTTGGCGTGGTGCGGTGATTGCTTCAGCGGTGGTGGCGTTTCCGTTGGTGGTGCGGGCGATTCGCTTGGCACTGGAAAATGTCGATCCTAAGTTGGAGCAGGCGGCTCGCACGTTGGGCGCAAACAGCTGGCGGGTGTTTTTCACCATTACCTTGCCACTCTCTTTTCCCGGCATTTTGGCTGGTTTAGTATTGGGGTTTGCCCGTTCGTTGGGCGAATTTGGCGCAACCATTACCTTTGTCTCGAATATTATCGGCGAAACCCAAACCATTCCGCTGGCGATGTACTCTTTTATCGAAACCCCCTCGGCAGAAGCAGCGGCGGCTCGCCTGTGTATTATTGCGATTATTATTGCCTTGCTGTCGCTGGTCTTGTCCGAATGGTTGGCGCAGCGTGCCAAATATCGGTTGGGGCAGCAGGCGCAAGGATAACCAAATGCTTGAAATTAATGTAAAAAAACAGCTTGGTAGCTTGGCGTTATCGGCTAACCTGCAAATTCCATCCAACGGTGTGACCGCACTTTTCGGCTTATCCGGCAGCGGCAAATCGTCGCTGATTAATTTAGTGAGCGGTTTATCAACCCCTGATCAAGGTTATATTCAGCTTAACAACCGCACCTTGGTTGATACCACACGCAAAATCAATTTACCGCCGGAACAACGCCATCTTGGCTATGTGTTCCAAGATGCGCGCCTGTTTCCGCATTACACCGTGAAAGGCAACTTGGCTTACGGCAAGAAAAATGTCAGCAAAGCCGTTTATCAAGAAATTATCGAATTATTGGGCATTGAGCATTTGTTGAAACGTTATCCGCTCACCCTGTCCGGTGGCGAAAAGCAACGAGTGGCGATTGGGCGAGCATTGCTGACCCAACCACAGATGCTGCTGATGGACGAACCGTTGGCCGCCTTGGATCTACCACGTAAACAGGAGTTATTGGATTACCTCGATCGCCTGGCGAAAGAGATCAAAATCCCAATTCTGTATGTCAGCCATAGTCTGGAAGAGCTGCTGCGGTTGGCGCAAAGGGTGATTTTGATGGAACAGGGCAAAGTGCTGGCGTTTGGCAAGTTGGAAACTATTTGGCAAAGTCCGCATTTTTTGCCTTGGAAAGGCGTGCAGCAGCAAAGTGCGGTTTTTAACCTTCCGATTGAGATGCAGCACCCGTTGTATCAAATGACCGCACTGGCATTTGGCGAACAGCACTTGTGGATTCAACAAGTTGAAAAAAGCGTGGGCGATTCGGTGCGGATTTGTATTTATAGCTCCGATGTGTCGATTATTCTCCAACCGGCAAAGGGCAGCAGTATCCGCAATGTGTTGGCGTGCCAAATCACTGATATAGAAACTCAGGCGCAACAGGTGGAAGTGCGGTTAAACGCCGACGGCTTGCAGTTCGGTGCGTCGATCAGCCGTTGGGCACTGGCGGAATTAAAACTCTCGGTCGGCATGTGGGTGTATGCGCAGGTGAAAAGTGTGTCGGTGATTGCTTAATTCTTTATTCGATACAAAATAAAATCCCTTTTATACGATTTGTGTAAAAGGGATCTTTTGTTAAAACTTCAACTGATTAAATATTGATGACTGCAAAAAACACCAACACAGAATACAGCGCCGCTAAGCCATAGAAAATCACACCGCTGGCAGGCAGGTGGACTTTGAAATCATGCAATCCGTGGTGTAAACGGTGCATGGCACACCACATCGGGAAGATTGCTACGGCTAATAAAATCAATTTTCCGATAATACTTTGTGAAAATGCCACCATATTATTGGCATCGACTAAGCCTAACGGATAAAGGAACAGCAGAATTAATGCCAACACCGGGAAAATAATGGCACTGATGGTTCCGCCTGCGCCGAAGAGCAGCCATACGACCGGTTCGTTGGAACGTTTTGGAGCTTGTTTCATCATTTCCCCCTTTTTAGATATAAACCAGAATAAGTGTTAATACCGATGCTGCAATGGTAATCACCCACATCAGGTTTCGGATTACAGACTGCGGTAACCGCTCATTTTTATAGATTAAATTTAACGCTTTTGGTGTTAAGCCGTACCACGTTAATGTGTTATAGACCACGCCTGCCATAGTGATAACATTCAGGATAATCACTAACGGATTTTTCAGGAATGAAACGAAATTGCTTTCAAATGTTCCGTTGCCTAAACACAAGAAACCGTACAGCAACACGATACAGAACCAAATAGTCGGAAGTGCGGTTGATTCGCGCAGAATATAAAGCTTATAAAACTCTATTTTTTTCCACCAGTTGGGTTTGACTTCACGCACATATTTATTGCGCTTGCTGGTTGTAGTTGTCATTCTTTGCTCCTTACTTTTGCGGTTTCAGCATGGCGATAACGTAGTCTTTGGCTGACTCGACTTTGCCTTGGTTCACACCCGCCGCCGGATCAACGTGTTTCGGACAGACTTCCGAGCAGTAACCGACAAAGGTACAGCTCCACACCCCGTTTTTACCGTTCATGATTTTCAAACGCTCGGCTTTGCCGTGATCACGGTTATCCAGATTGTAGCGGTGCGCCAGTGTCAGCACTGCCGGACCGACAAATTCAGGATTTAAACCGAATTGCGGGCAGGCGGCATAGCACAAGCCACAGTTGATACACATCGAGAAAGTGCGGTATTTTTCCAACTGTGCCGGTGTTTGCTTGGTCCGTTCGCCCGGAGGTGCTTTGTTGCCGATAATATACGGTTTGATCGATTCTAAACTTTCGATAAAGTGGCTGAGATCCACCACTAAGTCACGTTCAATCGGGAAGTTGGCCAGTGCCTCAACCCGCATAAAACCGCTGTAATCACGCAAGAATGTTTTACACGCCAAACTTGGTTTGTTGTTGACCATCATGCCGCAAGATCCGCAGATTGCCATGCGGCAAGACCAGCGGTAGGACAGTTCCGGTTCCAGTTCGTCTTTGATGTAGCCCAAGGCGTCCAATAATGAAGTTTGATCATCATAAGGTACTTGATAAGCCTTCAAGTAGGGTTCTTTGTCAACTTCGGGATTATAGCGAAGCACTTCGATAGTCATTGTTTTGTTAGCTAGATTACCCATTGCTTACTCCTTGTTTGCCTTTGCTGCTTCTGCGGCTTCTGCTTCCGCACCATATACACGTTTAGCAGGTTGCGATTTGGTAATCTTCACATCACTGTATTCAATTCGTGGTGCGCCGTCTGCATTGTAATAGGCGAGAGTATGTTTCAAGTAGTTGGTATCGTCACGTTCAACGTAGTCCAAACGTTGGTGTGCGCCACGTGATTCTTTTCGTGCAACCGCAGAAGAAGAGATCGATTGTGCCACATCGAGAATCGTACCTAATTCAATGGTGTAGAGAATATCGGTATTGAATACGCTGGAACGGTCGGACACCCGCACTTTTTTGAAGCGTTCTTTCAATTCGGCAATTTTATCCACGGTTTTTTGCATGGATTCTTCGGTACGGTAGATACCGCAGCCTTCTTCCATCGAGTCGCCCATCTCATCACGGATTTTCGACCAGCTTTCATTGCCGTCTTGATCCAACAGGGCGTGCAGGCGACCGACTACATCTTTGGCTTGCGCATCGACAGCCCCAGTGTTGACGTTTTGGCTTTCGACCGCTCTTTGTGCGGCGTATTCACCGGCCACTTTACCGATAACCACCAATTCCGCCAAAGAGTTCGAACCTAATCGGTTCGCACCGTGCAAGCCAGAAGAAGCACATTCACCTACTGCAAACAATCCTTTGATGCGAGTTTCCGCTTGTTGATCGACTTCAATACCGCCCATGGTGTAGTGCACCACCGGGCGTACTGGAATCGGAGCTTTCGCCGGATCCACACCTTCATAGGCTTTCGCCAGTTCACAGATGAACGGCAGACGCTCGTGCAGGTATTTTTCACCCAAATGACGCAGATCCAGATGCACCACATCCACGCCTTTAGCGGTTTTTAGCGTGCGACCCAAGCGCCATTCTTGCCAGAATGCTTGCGACACTTTGTCACGTGGGCCCAATTCCATGTATTTGTTTTCCGGTTTGCCGATTGGCGTTTCCGGTCCCAAACCATAATCTTGCAGGTAACGATAGCCGTCTTTATTGACCAAAATACCGCCTTCACCACGGCAACCTTCGGTCATCAAAATTCCGGTATTCGGCAATCCGGTCGGGTGGTATTGTACAAATTCCATATCACGCAACGGCACACCGTGGCGGTAAGCCATGGATAAACCGTCACCGGTGACGATGCCACCGTTGGTGTTGAAACGGAACGCACGACAGCCGCCGCCGGTAGCGATCACCACCGCATTGGCATTGATTTGTACCAAGGTGCCTTCCATCATGTTCATTGCCACCACACCACGGGCATGACCGTCGTCGGTCAGAATATCCAGCACAAAGTGTTCGTCATAGCGGATAATTTGCGGGAACTGAATCGAGGTTTGGAATAGGGTGTGCAGCAGGTGGAACCCAGTTTTATCGGCAGCAAACCAAGTGCGCTCGATCTTCATACCACCGAAACGACGTACGTTGACTTCCCCATCGTCACGACGACTCCACGGGCAGCCCCAACGCTCTAACTGGGTCATTTCAATCGGTGAATGCTCAACAAAATGTTCAACCACATCTTGTTCGCACAGCCAGTCACCGCCGGCTACCGTATCATGGAAATGCTTGTCATAACTATCTTCGGATTTGATGACGGCTGCGGCACCGCCTTCGGCTGCCACAGTATGACTACGCATCGGATACACTTTTGATATTAAGGCAATCTTGAGATTCGGGTTAGCTTCCGCAGCTGCAATCGCAGCCCGTAAACCGCCGCCACCGGCGCCGACAATTGCAATATCGACATTGATAGTTTGCACGATATTCCTCCAGGATAGATGTAAGTAAAAGTAATGATTTAGAGTCAAAAAGTAATATAAACCGTGAGTATGATTTTTTGATCAAAGTCATTTTGCCATTTTTTCTCCAACAGTTTAATTGTTTTTTGATAAATGCCCTGAAAAAGGGGACGTTTCGTGATCTACCTCAAAAAAGTTAGTAGATTTAATAACTTACTCTTATAGTCAAGTATTGGGTATTCCTTTGTGTAAGATTCGATTGTGACTTTACGGGATAACCGATAAAATGCGCACTTAATGTTTATTGGCAACAGAAGCAAAGTAGAAACAAAGTAGGGTCAAAGTAGCAAAGTAGGGGCGGATTGTATATCCGCCCGAACCGCACTTTGTATTTATTCTTTATTGATTAAATGCTTATACCGCACTTCGCAAACGGGCGGATATACAATCCGCCCCGACTACTGCAATCTAGACCGTGTGTTTAACGCTTTGCCGATGCCTTGATTTACTTTTGGGATCCTATGTATGATTTTACAGCAACAATGGCAACCCAGTGCGGCGATAAAAAATATTATTGCCCGTGCCAAGATTATTGCGGAATTACGCAGTTTTTTTATTGATCGTGGTTTATTGGAAGTGGATACCCCGATTTTAAGCGAATATGCAGTCACCGATGTGCATCTTGCGGTGTTTGAAACACAGTTTAACGCACCTTTTCAATCGGAAGCTAAACCGCTTTTTTTAGGCACCAGCCCCGAATATCATATGAAACGTTTGCTGGCTGCCGGCAGTGGACCGATTTTTCAGATTTGCAAAGTGTTCCGCAATGAAGAGGCTGGGCGGAATCACAATCCTGAATTCACGATGTTGGAGTGGTACCGACCGCACTTTGATATGTATCGCCTGATTAATGAAGTCGATGATTTGCTGCAACAGATTCTGGACTGCGAACCGGCAGAATCGTTTAGTTACCAGTTTATTTTTCAGGAATATGTTGGTTTGGATCCGCTGTCGGCAGAAAAAACCGAGCTGGCAAAAAAAGCGGCCGAACATGGCTTGGTCGATGCCGCCAAGCAGTCGCGCGATATGCTGCTGCAATTTTTGTTCAGCCAAATTGTCGAGCCGAATATCGGGCAGGAGCGTCCGGCAGCGGTCTATTATTTTCCCACCTCGCAAGCGGCACTGGCGCAAATCAGCTCGGAAGATCACCGTGTGGCGGAACGATTTGAGTTTTATTACAAAGGCTTGGAGCTGGCGAACGGGTTTAATGAGCTGACCGATGCTGACGAACAATTGCACCGTTTTGAACGAGACAATAAGCAGCGCACAGCAAGCGGCTTGCCACTGCGTGAAATTGACCCACGTTTTATTGCCGCTTTGCAGCAAGGTATGCCGCAGTGTGCTGGTGTGGCGCTGGGTGTTGATCGTTTGTTGATGATTGCTTTGGGGCAACAAAATATTGCCGATGTGATCAGTTTTAGTATTGATAATGCATAGTTCTAGTGGGTAGTAACAAAGATTAGGTGACAGGAAATAGGAGAGAAAATGTCAGAGATATTTATTGCCGTAATAATGGGGATTGTCGAGGGGCTGACCGAGTTTTTACCGGTTTCCTCCACTGGGCATTTGATTATTGCTGGTGAGTTTTTAGGCTTCACCGGCGAAAAAGCGGCAACTTTCGAGGTGATGATTCAGCTAGGCTCGATTCTAGCCGTGGTGGTGGTGTTTTGGCGCAAAATGTTCGGTTTGATCGGCATTCATTTTGGCGAAAAACCGGATCAGCACCAACCGCACTTGACCTTGTTGCACATTATTTTGGGCATGATTCCAGCGGTAGTGATCGGTTTGCTGTTTCACAGCACCATCAAATCATGGTTCAGTATTCAGAATGTGATTTATGCCTTGGTTGTTGGTGGGATTTTATTACTGTTGGCAGAAAAGTTTCGTCCGCAGGTCAGTGCTAATACGCTGGATCAAATCAGTTATAAACAAGCATTTGCCATCGGCTTATTCCAATGTTTGGCACTGTCACCGGGCTTCTCCCGCTCTGGGGCAACCATTTCTGGCGGATTGCTGATGGGGGTCGGTCGCCATGCTGCCGCTGAATTCTCCTTTATCTTAGCTGCCCCGATGATGATGGGGGCTACCGCATTAGATCTGTATAAAAGCTGGCATTTCCTGACGCTTGACGATTTACCGATGTTTGCCGTCGGCTTCGTCACTGCGTTTGTGGTAGCGATGTTGGCCATCAAATGGCTACTGAATCTGATTAAACGGATTTCATTTGTGCCGTTTGCCATTTACCGCTTTGTGGTCGCAATTGTATTATATTTTGTGTTTTTGTATTAGTTTTTAAAAAAACGCTGATATTGCAACACCCTGAAATCAATTGTATTGAATTCAGGGTGTTGTGCTTTCAGCCGTTTATATTCAGCCATACTGCCGACCGCACGATTGGCTGCGCCGGAGGGGGCGGTGAGCGAGACGGTGGTGAAAGTGCGGTTTTGCCATGTAAATTGGTGGATTCGCGGAATAGTGTTGTTGACCAATGTCAGGCTTAAACCCGCTGTTTTTAAGTGTTGACGAAACAGGTATTCGGGCCCATTTTTGCTGTTGCCGCCGGTGAATAGTAGTGTGTTTATCGTCGGATTTTCGCTTAAATAGTGCAACAGCGGACGCAGCACGATCTGCTGCATGCCAATATCAGAGGCGTCGATTTTGGCTCGTTGGCACTGCTGCACCATATCGCAAATCCCAATCTTGTGTTCACATAGAAAATGTTGTCGCTGTTGCACCGCACTTTGACTGTTTTCAAACTGAAAATCGATGCCAAAAATTTTGCCTAAAATCAGCCAGAGTTGCCCGTCGCGGCTGCCGTAGCAAAAATCTACATCATCAGGCTTCAGACAGCCTTGCGAAAAGCGTGGCGGCGGTAAGGTGCCGACAATCAGTTTGTCGGCATTGGGGGGAATAAAGGGCGGATAGGGGTGATTGTGCAGGAACAACTTAGCCTCGCTCGGTGCGTTCGCTGCGATGCCCATGTTCGCCGTCAAATAAGTTTTGGATTAATATTTTAGATTTGCGCTGATAGTTGTAGTGTTCACGCTTGTCTTTCGGCAAATCCTCGACATTGGCAATTTTAAAGCCACGCTCTTGGAACCAATGTACCGTGCGAGTGGTCAGCACAAACAGCTGTTTGATTTTGAGTTTTCGAGCCCGTTTTTGTAGCTCTTCCAGCAGAATATCGCCGCGAGAGGAGTTGCGATAATCCGGATGCACTGCCACACACGCCATTTCCGCCATGCTCTCTTCAGCGTAAACATTCAAGGCGGCACAAGCGATTATCACTCCGTCACGTTCAATAATAGTGTAGTTGCCGATCTCCATTTCCAGCTGTTCCCGCGAGCGTTTGACCAAAATACCTTGCTGCTCCAGCGGGTGAATCAGTGCCAGTAGTGCTGCGATATCTTGAATGGTGGCAATGCGAATAGTTTCCGAGCTTTCCATCGACACCTGAGTACCGATCCCATCACGTGAGAACAGTTCTTGCAATAGCGTGCCGTCTTCTTCGTAGCTGAGCAAGTGCGAACGCTTGATACCGGCACGACTAACATCAATTGCCGCTTGCAGGAAGCGGGCTTGTGAGCTGTGATATTGCCCGCTTTCGATCAGTTGATGCAGATGCACTGCTGCACGCTGCGGGAAGAGGTCGGCAATGATGTCGCCTGCCTCATCACGGATGCCGTCGTCGGCACAAAAACCGATCAGTTTTTCGGCATTCAACTTAATGGCGACTTGGGTGGCAATGTCTTCAAACGGCATATTGAAATTTTCCCCGGTGACGGAGGCGCCGATGGGGCCTAACAACACAATCGCATCGTTGTCGAGCTGCTGTTTGATGGCTTTGATATCAATCCGGCGGATTTTGCCACTCAACATATAGTCCACGCCATCATCAACACCGATCGGTTGGGCGATGACAAAATTGCCGCTGACCACGTTAATACTGGTGTTACTGTGGTTGCCGGCATTAAAGCTGCGCACTGACAGGCGGGCGCTGATGTCAAATTGCAATTTACCGACTACCTGCTTCACCAATTCCAACGTTTCAGCATCGGTTACCCGAATATTTTTATGATAGACAGGCGCAATATCATGGGCTTGTAGGGTTTCGTTGATTTGATGACGCACGCCGAATACCACCACCAATTTGATACCGAGGCTGTGTAATAAGCTGATATCATTGATAATATTAATAAAGTTTTTTGAAGCAATCGTATCGCCGTCCAGCATAATCACAAAGGTTTTATCACGGTGCAGGCTGACGTAAGGCGTGGATTCTCGGAACCATTCGACTAATTCGGTATCGCGTATCATAATCATCCTATTTAAAACGTATAAACATCAACAGACCTTAGTTATTTTGCATTTTTATACAAAATACACAAGCCACTTTGGCTAATCGCCCAATAAGCTTTGCCACATTTCTCTGACAAACGCCCTTTCTACACTAAATTGCTCAGCATTGACAATCGATTTTTTACCAATCAGGTTCAAATGGTGAATTTCATTGCGCAAATCGACATAACAGCGTTTTAATTGCTTGGTTTGTTGCGCACTGAGCACCCCGACTTGCGCCATGCTATCAAAAATCCGTACGTTGTCCGACCAGTGGCTCAGTTCGGGGTGATTCGGGGTGTTGGCAAGTACTAAGTATTGGGCGATAAACTCAATATCGGTGATGCCGCCTGGATCGGTTTTGATATTAAAGCAATCTACTTCGGTTCCGGCAAGATGTTCATACATTTTTAGCCGCATTTGGCTGACCTCTTGCCGCAACTGCGCCACATCACGTGGTGTTGCCAAAATAGTGGCTCGGATCTGCTCGAAGCGTTGGCGAAGTGCGGTTTCGCCATAGATTGCACGAGTGCGAACCAACGCCTGTTTTTCCCAAGTCCAAGCGTCTTGCTGTTGATAGGTTTCAAACGCCGTCAGGCTACTGACCAGCAGGCCTGCTGCGCCGGATGGACGCAAGCGCATATCCACGTCGTACAAAATGCCGGCACGGGTATTCATACTGAAAATGCTGATAATCTTTTGTGCCAGCCGCAAGTAAAACTGGCTGCTGTCGATGCTGCGTTTGCCACCGATGGTTTGACTGTTCGGCGGTGCATCGTATAAAAAAACCAGATCCAAATCCGAATTGTAGCCCAACTCAATGCCGCCCAGTTTGCCGTAAGCAATCACCAAAAAGTTTTTCTGTTCCGGTTGCAAATGATCCGGCGTACCGAAACGTTCGCTAGTTTGTCGCCATGCCAGATTGACCACGGCGCTAATCATTGCTTCAGCTAAATAGGTGAGGTGATCGCTGACTTTCATCACCGGCAGCACCTCTAAAATATCAGCGGCGGCGGTGCGCAGCAGGGTGGCTTGTTTGAATTGGCGCAGGGCGTCGATTTGTTGTTCTTCATCGTCTTGCGGAATACGCATTAAATACTCTTTCAGCGTGTTGTGATATTCGGTGAACGGTGGTGGATTGAACAGGGTTTTATGATCTAGCAACTCATCGAGTAGAATCGGAAAGTTAGCGATCTGTTCGGCAATCATCGGCGAAGCGGCACTGAGGCGAATCAGCATATCCAACGCTGCTGGGTGTTCTTGCAGCAACTCTAGATAGGTGGTGCGAGTGACGACATTGCTGATGATATTCAAAATTTTAGGCAGCACATTGCTGATATCCGGCCGGACAAACAGTTTATCTAATACACACGGCATCAGCTTATTCAGCACTTCACGCCCACGTTGTCCGATTTGGCGGCGTTGAATTTCGCTGCGGAAACGGCTTAAAACCGCTAGCAATTCGTTGTGTGTCGTTTCTGCAAACGAATATTGCTGTAACAAGCTGCTGAGCTCGTCATCTTGATAACTATTCAAAAAATCACGCCATATTGAATCATGCTCTTGGTTTGACTGATTCTCGTTGTCGTCGCCAATCAAATGCTGAAACACATTACGGACATTTTGCTGCTGTTGCTGCAAATAAGCATAAAATGTCTGCCAATCGCCAATCGGATTTTCAACCTCAATCCATTGTCCGTTTTGGCTTAAGCAGCGGAAGCGGCGGCAGGCATGTACCAACCGCACTTGGTCACCCTCGTTTTGCGGCAGCAGTTGCGTCTGTTTATCATCAATCGCTTGCAGCACGTTTTCTACTCGGCGCAGAAACAGATAAGCTGCTTGCAGTGCCTGTGCTTCTTCTGCCGGAATCAGATTCAACTGCACCAAGTGCGGTAGCACTGTCAGCAAACTGCGGTGTTGCAGTGCTGGCTCACGTCCGCCACGGATCAGTTGGAATACTTGTACGATAAACTCCACTTCGCGAATGCCACCGGCACCCAGTTTGATGTTATCCACCAGCCCACGACGCCGGATCTCACGTTCGATCATCGCTTTCATATCGCGCAACGACTGGATTACACTGAAGTCAATATAGCGCCGATACACAAACGGCTTCAGCATTTTTTTCAGTTGTTGATGATACGGATTGCTGTCGTCCTCGCCCATCAGCCGAGCCTTAATCATCGCATAACGCTCCCAATCGCGCCCCTGTTCTTGATAGTAATCTTCCATCGCGGCAAAACTCAATGCCAATGCGCCGGCATCGCCGAACGGACGCAGCCGCATATCGGTGCGGTATACAAAGCCGTCGATGGTGTGCAGATCCAAGGCTTTGATAATCCGCTGCGCCAAGCGGATAAAAAACTGTGAATTGTCGACACTGCGTCTTGCACCGACGGTTTCGCCTTTTTCCGGATAGGTGAAAATCAGATCAATATCGGAGGAGAAATTCAGTTCGAAGCCGCCTAATTTGCCCATACCTAAAATTAACAGCGGTTGTGGCTGACCGCACTTGTTGACCGGCGTACCCAGTTCCTGACAGATTTTCGGATAGAGCCAATCGCGCGTCGCCACAATCAGACTCTCCGCCAATTGTGAAAGTGCGGTAAAGGTTTGTTCCACCGACATCAGATTCAAACTCTGACAAAAACTCAACGCCGCCATCTCCCGATTACGAAATTGGCGCAGTAAGGTATAAAGCTGTTCTTCTGTTGTTATATTAGCTAATTCGGCTTGCAAGCGGGCAGGGTAATCGGCACAGGTCTGCAACGACGGCGGCTGTTGCGCCCATTGTGCCAATAATGGCGGTTGCTTGTGCAGTACTTCAACAACAAAATCCGACATCGCAAGTGCGGTATTCAGCTGAGATAAAAAATCAGCATCGGCAAGCGTTGATAATTCGGCAGCTTGCAACAAAGATTGAAATTTTTCCACAGGATAACAAAGTTCGGACGACATGGCTGAATCCTTAAAAAAGCAGTGAAAGTGCGGTCAATTTAGCATATCGCAAGTACAAACAGGAAATTTGTTTTTAGGGTTTTGTTTGGCATCCGCTGCCTTTTAGTTATTGCATACTATCGCAAAAACATGAGTGAGCAGGGGAGTTATGCAAAATCAATATCTAAACAGAGAACAGGTACGAGGAGAAGCGCCAACATCAGCAACCACACGCATAAAATGGCACTTGAACAGGTGTGGCGATCCGTATTATCCGGTGGTGAAAACGTAAATTATTAGCAGCTAAAAGACGAAAATTAACCCAAACCTTAATTGCTGAACGCTCAGGACTTAGTCGTCATACTGTGCGTAAAATTGAGCACGGTGATCCTAATGTGGCAATAGGATACTATGTGATGATACTTGGAATTTTAGGTTTGGAGCAAGATTTACAGTTAGTCGCTCAGGATGATGAATTAGGCAGAAAATTACAAGATATTGAATTGTTGAGAAAATAATAATGAGTAGACATATTTATGTTTTTGCACACTGGGAACAATTTACTTCGCCTATTTTGGTGGGAACACTTATTTCCGATATGGTGCGTGGCAAGGAAAATTTTCGATATTGATTGGCTTGTTTCCCCCTTCGCTCAACAAATCCCGATCGTTGGGGGCGTCTCTTGATGAAATGTCGTGAGGCTGCATTAGCTCATCAAGAAAATCGTCGTCCTGCCACACTAATGGATAGTGACTATTTGCTCGGTGTGCACGATATGAACCGAATGGGTGCACTACGGTTTAAAACAGATTTGAATGGTGAATTTTAGATAATAATAAACAACTTGCTGCGCCTCCGTTTTTGTCATTTTTTTCTGTCAAAAACTGGCAAAAAATCGCATTTGAAATAGGTATTCCAAGATCTGAACAAGAAACAATGAAATTTGCGTTTAACCTATAATTCTGCTACTGCGCTTTCAACAACGCAACCAGTTCTTCTTCGGTTGCGCAGCCCATGACCATTTCCACCTCTTCCGGGCTGAGGTGCATTAAAACTTGATATTCGCCGTGTTGGTCGATGCCGGTGATAAATTCGCCGTCTTCTGAGCCTTTGCCACCGTATTCGATGCGTTCACAGAAGGTGAGCATCGCTTTTTCTAAACGTTGCGCAGTTAAAGTGCGGTCGGCAATGTATTGCTCGGCTTCGCTTTCGGGGATCAGATAGGCATCAACTTTGACCATTTTCTGAAATTTTTGTGGCTTTTTCATAGCGGATTGTCCTTGATAAAAGAGAAACAAACGTTAGTAGCATACGGGGAAAAACAGCAAAGATAAAGCGGGAAAAATCCCGCTTGGAAGTATGATTAGTTGATTTGGCTGCCGATAACGCCACCCAGCGCGGCACCGCCAAGGGTTGCACCGGTGCTGTTGCCGATAACATTGCCGGCAACACCACCGATTGCCGCACCAATTGCAGTGTTTTTTTGTCGAGTGTTCATATTGGAACAACCAGCAGCAAATAACAATGCTAACGCTAAAATAGTCGATTTAAAGGCAATTTTCTTCATAATAACTCCTAACTTCTTAAATAAATCGTGTTCAGCTTAACAAGAAATCAGTGATTTTGTATTTTTTAGTGTAAAACTATGTGGGGGAATGAGAAAAGGATTGCTTCAAATGAATATGGCAAGGCTGTGTTTACCTTGCCATTTATTGATTTTTAAATTGTGCTTATTTTACTGTGACGCGGGCAAATTTGCGTTTGCCGACTTGGTAAACCGCACTTGAGGCGGTGATCACCAATTTGGCGTCTTCCACTTTCTCACCGTCAATTTTCACGCCGCCTTGCTGCACCATGCGGTTGGCTTCGGAGGTGGAAGCGACTAAGCCGGCTTCTTTTAATAAGTTTGCCAAACCGATTTCGCCTTGGAATTCAAATTCCGGCATTTCGTCGGGCATCGCGCCTTTTTGGAAACGGTTGATAAAAGTTTGTTCGGCAGCGTCAGCGTCGGCTTCACTGTGGAAACGGGCGATAATCTCTTTTGCCAACAACACTTTCAGATCGCGCGGATTTTTACCGTTGGCAACCTCTTGTTTGAATTGTGCAATTTCGCTTAACGGGCGGAAAGAGAGCAGATCATACCAACGCCACATTAAGTCATCGGAAATCGACATCACTTTGCCGAACATTTCGTCCGGCGCTTCGCTGATGCCGATATAGTTGCCGAGTGATTTTGACATTTTCTTCTCACCGTCCAAGCCTTCGAGCAATGGCAGGGTGATCGCCACTTGTGGTTTTTGTCCGGCGGATTTTTGCAGTTCACGTCCGACCAACAGGTTGAATTTTTGGTCAGTGCCGCCCAATTCCACGTCTGCCTGTAATGCAACCGAGTCGTGCCCTTGCAGCAGTGGATAGATAAATTCGTGGATCGCAATCGGTTGATTGTTGGTGAAGCGTTTTTTGAAATCGTCCCGTTCCAACATCCGTGCAACCGTGTAATTCGAGGCAAGGCGGATCATACCTTCGGTGCCTAATTGTCCTAACCATTCGGAATTAAACACAATTTTAGTTTTTTGTGGATCGAGAATTTTGAAAATTTGTTGTTTGTAGGTCTCCGCATTCGCCAGCACATCTTCGCGGGTTAATGGCGGACGAGTAGTGTTTTTACCGGACGGATCGCCGACCATGCCGGTGAAATCACCAATCAAGAAATAGACTTCATGCCCTAATTGTTGGAATTGGCGTAGTTTATTCAACACCACCGTGTGCCCCAAATGAATATCCGGTGCAGTCGGATCAGCGCCCAGTTTGATGCGCAACGGGCGGTTTTCTTTCAATTTTTCAATTAAATCCGCTTCGGAAAGCACTTCTTCTACACCGCGTTTCAGCTCGGCGAGCACAGTATTTAATTCAGTCATAATATTCTCAAATGTGATTGGATATTGATAAATAATAAACGGATTATTATAAGCATAAAAACGCAAATAGAAAGGGTTAACCCATCAAATTTTAAGCAAAAAAAAGCCTGTTGTGGGAGAATTGGCATAGTGGCGTGAAATGTTGGAGTTTTGTTGATTAACCCACCAAATTTTAAGCAAAAAAAAGCCTGTTGTGGGAGAATTGGCATAGTGGCGTGAAATGTTGGAGTTTTGTTGATTAACCCACCAAATTTTAAGCAAAAAAAAGCCTCTTGTGGGGAGAGGCGTGAAATGTTGGAGTGATTATCTAGATTTATTTATATTCTTATCTAGTGGCGCTAATGATAATTCTTATCATTTATGTTTAAAAGTGTCTTTACAATTCTTTATAGTTGAATCGGAATTGCGTGATTTAAACAAAGTGCGCTCGGGGCAGTGTTTTCGAGATGGTAGACGCAGTTATAACAAAGCAGTTGCACGCCAGCTTGCTGCGCTTGTTTCAGTAATGTCGCATAATGCGGATCAATCTGTTCGGCAACTTGAAAACGCTGAATTCCGCTGTGCAGTGCCGCAAAAAAGATCACCGCACTTTGTCCCTGTTGCCGCATTTGTATTAATTCCCGCAAGTGTTTCTGCCCGCGTTCGGTTTTGGCGTCTGGGAACATGCCGACCGCACTTTCAGTCAATAAGGTTGTGGATTTGACTTCAAGATAACAATCGGAGAGTGCGGTTTGCGGCTTGTTTGCTTGCAATAAAAAATCAATCCGGCTGTTTTCTGTGCCGTATTTCACTTCCGGTTTAATTATTTGATATTGCGCTAATTCTGCGATTTTGCCTTGTTGCAATGCTTCTTGCACCAATTGGTTGGCGCGTGCGGTATTGACACACACCAAATCACCGTTGGCTTTTTCGCTCAGTTCCCATGAATGACGATATTTACGTTTCGGATTATCGGAGGTGGAGTACCAAACGGTATCGCCGGCTTCGCCACAGCCGGTCATCGCGCCGGTGTTGGCGCAATGGATAGTCATGATTTCGCCGTTGGATAATTCAATATCGGCGAGGAAACGTTTATAACGACGAAGTAATGTAGCGGACTGTAATTGTGGTAGTTGCATGGTATTTTTATTTTCGGTAAATCAATAGAGCGCTTTTAATAGCATATTCTGCTTTGAGTGCACAGATTTTTTTAAAAATTTTCCCCCATTTTCTGTAAGAAGTGATAAAGTTAACCGGATTTATTTTTTGCTGCTGCCAAGTGCGGTCGCAGTAAAAATAGTAGCAAGGATTGGAGTCAGTCTATGCTTTTTGGATTGGGCATTTGAATGTCCAAACTTTTTTAACCAGTCAATTAAGGAAGTTAACGATTATGCGAATTGGTGTACCTAGAGAACTGCTCGACAATGAGAGTCGGGTGGCGGCAACACCGAAAACCGTCGAGCAGATTTTGAAGCTCGGGTTTGAAGTGGTTGTGGAACATAATGCCGGTTTTAAAGCCAGCTTTGAAGATCAGGCTTTCGCCGAAGCCGGCGCAACGGTCGGAACGGCGACCGATGTTTGGAATTCTGACATCATTTTTAAAGTAAACGCACCAACCGATGCGGAAATTGCTGCCATTAAAGAAGGCGCAACCTTGGTTAGCTTTATCTGGCCTGCGCAAAATCCGGAATTAGTCGAAAAGCTGTCAGCTAAAAAAATTAACGTGCTGGGCATGGAATCTGTACCGCGTATCTCACGGGCACAAGCATTAGACGCCTTAAGTTCGATGGCAAATATTGCCGGTTATCGTGCAGTGGTGGAAGCGGCTCACGAATTTGGTAGTTTCTTCACCGGGCAAATCACAGCGGCGGGCAAAGTACCACCGGCGAAAGTGTTGATTATCGGTGCTGGCGTCGCAGGCTTGGCAGCGATCGGAGCGGCAAACAGCTTGGGCGCTATTGTGCGTGCGTTTGACTCTCGTCCGGAAGTGAAAGAGCAAGTACAAAGCATGGGCGCTTCGTTCCTGGAGATCGATTTCAAAGAGGAAGGCGGCAGCGGCGACGGCTATGCCAAAGTGATGTCTGATGAATTTAATCGTCGTGCGTTGGCACTGTATGCCGAGCAAGCGAAAGAAGTGGATATTATCATCACGACCGCACTGATTCCGGGCAAACCGGCGCCACGCTTGATCACCAAAGAGATGGTTGAGTCAATGAAACCGGGCAGCGTGATCGTCGATTTAGCGGCGGCGACTGGCGGCAACTGCGAGTTGACTAAAGCCGGTGAAGTGGTCACTACCGAAAATCAAGTGAAAATCATCGGTTATACCGATTTGCCAAGCCGTTTACCAACCCAATCTTCACAACTGTATGGCACAAACCTAGTCAACTTATTGAAATTGTTGTGCAAAGAGAAAGATGGCAAGATCAATATCGACTTTGACGATGTGATTTTACGCGGCGTGACTATCGTACGTGACGGCGAAGTGACTTGGCCGGCGCCACCGATTCAAGTATCGGCACAGCCACAGCAAAAAGCAGCAGCGGCGCCGATTGCGAAAAAAGAAGAGAAACCAGTTAATCCGGCTGTGAAATACGGCATTATGGCAGCAGTTGCCGCCGCCTTCTTGTGGCTAGCTTCGGTTGCACCGGCGGCATTTTTGTCGCACTTTACTGTTTTCGTACTGGCTTGTGTGGTCGGTTATTATGTGGTTTGGAACGTCAGCCATGCGTTGCATACGCCATTGATGGCGGTAACCAATGCAATTTCCGGGATTATCATTGTCGGTGCATTATTGCAAATCGGGCACGGCAACGGGGTCGTGACATTCCTGTCATTTATTGCGGTGTTAGTCGCCAGCATCAATATTTTTGGTGGCTTCAAAGTGACACAACGCATGTTGGCAATGTTTAGAAAAGGTTAAGGAGAAAAACATGTCTGCAGGTTTTGTACAAGCCGCTTATATTGTAGCAGCACTACTATTTATTATGAGCTTAGCCGGTCTTTCTAAACATGAAACTGCCAAAGCCGGTTGTTGGTATGGCATCGTCGGGATGGCGATTGCGTTGGTGGCAACAATTTTCGGGCCGGAAACACAAGGTCATTGGTGGATCGTGATTGCGATGGTGATCGGGGCAGTGCTGGGGATCCAACGTGCGCTGAAAGTCGAAATGACCGAAATGCCGGAACTGGTGGCGATTTTGCACAGCTTCGTTGGTTTGGCGGCGGTATTAGTCGGCTTTAACAGCTATTTTGCCCCACATGGCGTGATGGATTCTGTGATGCAGAATATCCACGATGTCGAAGTCTTTTTAGGCATCTTTATCGGTGCGGTCACTTTCACTGGATCGATTGTTGCGTTTGGTAAATTGCGTGGCATCATCAATTCCAAAGCGTTGAGCTTGCCACACCGCCATAAATTGAATTTGGCTGCGGTGGTGGTTTCTGTATTGTTGATGTTCACGTTTGTTGGCGACGCCAGCTTATTCCCGTTGATTCTGATGACAATTATTGCTTTGGCATTCGGTTGGCATTTGGTGGCTTCTATCGGCGGTGCCGATATGCCGGTGGTGGTCTCCATGCTGAACTCCTATTCCGGTTGGGCAGCGGCAGCGGCTGGTTTTATGCTAAATAACGATTTGCTGATCGTCACCGGTGCATTGGTGGGTTCTTCCGGTGCGATTCTGTCTTACATTATGTGTAAAGCCATGAACCGCTCTTTCATCAGCGTTATCGCTGGCGGCTTTGGTAACGATGTGCAGGCCAGTTCGGATGAAGAACAGGGCGAACACCGTGAAACCAATGCTGAAGAAGTGGCGGAATTGTTGAAAAATGCCAGCTCGGTGATCATCACCCCAGGGTACGGCATGGCAGTGGCGCAAGCGCAATATCCAGTGGCGGAAATCACCCAGAAATTGCGTGACAAAGGTATCAATGTCCGCTTCGGGATCCACCCGGTTGCCGGTCGCTTGCCGGGACACATGAACGTGCTATTGGCAGAAGCCAAAGTGCCTTATGATGTAGTGCTGGAAATGGATGAAATCAACGAAGATTTCCCAGACACCGATGTGGTGTTGGTGATCGGTGCCAACGACACCGTCAATCCGGCGGCATTAGACGATCCGAATAGTCCGATTGCCGGCATGCCGGTGTTAGAAGTGTGGAAAGCGCAAAACGTCATCGTGTTCAAACGTTCCATGGCGGTGGGTTATGCCGGGGTGCAAAATCCATTGTTCTTCAAAGACAACACCCAAATGTTGTTCGGCGATGCTAAAGAGCGCGTGGATGATATTTTGAAAGCACTGTAAGCTATTCGATTAAAGATCAAACCTGCTGTTGTTGACAGCAGGTTTTTTTATGATCAAAGTGCGGTTTGTGCTACTTTAAAAAAACTTTTATTGGTGCTATTCTGAATTTTTAAATATAGGAGAGCAATATGGCTATACATCAAATTTTAACCAATACCGTTGCCAGCATTACTGATCTCAAGAAAAACCCAATGGGAACCGTTGCAGCCAGTGATAGTGGCGCAATTGCGATCTTAAATCGCAACGAACCGGCGTTTTATTGCGTAACGCCGGAATTATTTGAGTATTTTCAAGAAATACTGGAAGACCAAAGATTAAACCGAATTGCAGACGAACGTTTGAAAACATTGGAAGCGGTAAAGGTTTCACTTGATGAGTTATGAATTAATTTTTGATAAACGTGCATTAAAAGAGTGGCGTAAACTGGGTGAAACGGTACGAATGCAATTTAAAAAGAAGCTCACAGAAAGGTTGATTGCACCGCACACTATGAGTGATAAATTATCCGGCTATTCAGCGCGTTACAAAATTAAACTGCGTACTTCGGGTTATCGTTTGGTATATGAAGTGAATAATAATACAATCACGGTGCTAGTTTTGGCGATTGGTAAGTGTGAAGGCGCAGAAGTGTATAAGACAGCAGATAAACCTTAGGGAAATCAAATGGCCTATATCATAGGACTAACCGGTGGCATTGGTAGTGGCAAAAGTACGATTGCCGATTTGTTTGCTGAGCTGGGCGTGCCGATTGTGGATGCCGATGTGGTGGCACGCGAAGTGGTGGCGCCAGGATCGCCGTTATTAGTGCAGATTGCCGAATATTTCGGGCAGCAGGTGATCACCGCCGAGGGTGTGCTGGATCGAGCGGCGTTGCGTCAAATCGTGTTTGCTGACAAAGAGAAAACCGAATGGCTGAATCAACTGCTGCACCCGGCAATTCGGCAACGTATGTTGAGCCAGCTACAACAACAAACCGCACTTTATGTGTTGTGGGTAGTGCCGTTGTTGATTGAAAATAAATTAACCGAGTATTGTGATCGGGTCTTAGTGGTGGACGTTAGTGAAGCCGTTCAACTGCAAAGAGCGGTGCGGCGTGACAACAATAATATTCAACAGATCAAAAAAATTATGCAGGCACAAGTCGGCCGCCAGCAGCGTTTGGCAAAAGCCGATGATGTGATTAACAATGATCGCATCTTATCTGAGTCTAAAAATGATTTACGCGCGCAAGTGCTGCAATTACATCAACATTATTTAGCGTTAGCAGGGAAAAAACATGAAAAATGAGATAGTCAGCGTACGGTGCCCAATTTGTCGTAAATCAGTCGAGTGGAGCGAAAACAGCCCGTTTCGCCCGTTTTGCAGCAAACGCTGCCAATTGATCGATCTGGGCGAATGGGCAAATGAAGAGAAAACTATTGCTTCGGATACTGCCGATTTTGCGCTCGATAGCAGTGTCACCCCTGAGGCACAGGATTGGGTTAAACATTAAAAAAGGAGAATGATATGCAGATTCAACACCAACAACAGGTAGGGCAAGGCGTATTTGTGATCGAGCGTGACGGCGCGCGGATTGCAGAGTTGGCATACCGCACTTTAAATCAGAATACGCTTGATGCCTATCACACCCACGTCGATCCCTCGTTGCGCGGACAGGGCGTGGCGGATAAACTCTATCAGGCGTTTATCGAATTTGTTGATCAAAACGGCTACCAAGTGAAACCAAGCTGTAGTTATATTGAAAGTAAAATGCGGCGTGAGAAGCGGTTATAATAAGCAAAAAATATAATAAAAATAATTAGTTATATCGATGGCGGATGTGATATATCTCGATTATCATAGCAATTTTAACGTAAAATAAAAGGGAAATTATCCGATTTTTTGCCTTATGCCTATTTTTTGATAAATTGTGTTACAAAACAAAGAAAAAGGCTTGAAATCTGTTGATAGTAGGACTATGTTGTAACTAACGTTAAATGGATTTTTCTTGAGTGTTCGCACTCGGCAACCTACCTAAAAAAGAGGTAAATACTATGACAGTAAACATTACAAGCAAACAAATGGAAATTACCCCTGCCATTCGCGCTCACGTTGAAGATCGCATCGCAAAACTGGAAAAGTGGCAAACCCAACTGATTAATCCGCATCTTATTTTGAACAAAACCCCGAAAGGTTTTTCGGCGGAAGCCTCCATCGGCACGCCATTAGGTGATCTGTTCGCCAGTGCCGAAGGAGAAGATATGTATAAAACCATTAATGAGTTAGAAGAAAAGCTGGAGCGCCAACTCAATAAATTACAACATAAAGGTGAAGCTCGGCGTGCGAGTGAAAGATTAAAAGACTCCTTCGAACAGTGATAACGATGTGATGCGAGCAACCCGGCAAAAAAGCCGGGTTTTTTGCGTTCCGAACTTGAGAAAAGTGCGGTTACTACATAGAATGAAACAACTTATCGTTAAACGGAAAAAATGATGCCAAAAGATTTGAACGAAATCCGCCAACAGATTACCCAGCTAGACCGCCATCTACTGAAACTACTGTCCGAGCGCCACCGCTTGGCTTATGATGTGGCACGCAGTAAAGAGCACAGCAAAAAACCACTGCGTGACACCGGGCGTGAACAGCAGTTGCTGCAAGAGTTGATTCATTTTGCTGAAGCACAAAACTACCCACTGGAAGCGCAATATATCACCCAAATTTTTCAGAAAATTATTGAGGATTCGGTGTTGACCCAACAGGCATATTTGCAGAATAAACTCAATCAACAGCGTGAAAACAGCATCAGTATTGCGTTTTTGGGCGTGCGCGGTTCGTATTCTAATCTAGCGGCGCGTCAGTATGCCGAACGCTATAAAAAGCAGTTAGTCGAACTGAGCAGTGACAGTTTTCAGCAAATTTTTGATAAAGTCGAGAGTGGCGAAGCAGATTACGGTATTCTACCGTTGGAAAACACCACCTCGGGGGCGATCAATGATGTGTATGATCTGCTGCAACACACCCAATTATCGATTGTCGGTGAGCTGACCTACCCGATCAAACACTGCGTGCTGGTTGCCGGAGATACCG
The DNA here is from genome assembly GCA_006228005.1 of Testudinibacter crocodili. Taxonomy (GTDB): domain Bacteria; phylum Pseudomonadota; class Gammaproteobacteria; order Enterobacterales; family Pasteurellaceae; genus Chelonobacter. The sequence goes on along the minus strand of VDHG01000062.1, from coordinate 25,668 downwards.
CACTTGAACAGATTGATACCTTATACAGCCACCCGCAAGTGATTGCCCAATGCAGCCAATTTATTCAACAATTGGAGCGGGTGCACATCAACTATTGCGAGAGCAGCTCGCATGCCATGCAGTTGGTGTCACAACTGAATACAGCGAATATTGCCGCACTGGGCAATGCCGATGGTGGCAAGCTGTACGGTTTGCGCGTGCTGAAAACGGAGATTGCCAACCAAGCGAACAACATCACCCGTTTTATCGTGATTGCCAAAAACGCCATTACGGTTTCGCCTCAACTGCAAACTAAAACATTGCTGTTGATGAGCACACCGCAAACTGCCGGTTCTTTGGTAGATGCGTTATTAGTGTTTAAAAACCATCATATTCAAATGAGCAAATTGGAATCACGCCCAATCTACGGCCGCCCGTGGGAGGAGATGTTCTATCTGGAGATCGAAGCCAATATCAACGATCCGCAAACCCAAACCGCACTTGAGGAACTGAAACAGGTCAGCACCTACCTTAAAATTCTCGGCTGTTATCCCAGTGAAATTGTGCAACCGGTCGATCCGGCTTAAGGTCGTTCAGGCTTAAATCTAGGGGCTGTTGATCTTTTGTGTTTATAAATCAAACAAAAAGAGTGTGATTTTATCCGACAGCGACCTACGGTCGCAATCGGTTAAGCATTGATGAGAGGCTTTGCCTCTCTGAAGCAGCCGCAAAGCGGCTGATCTATGCGTAACCTAGTACGGCTTTGCCGTGCTAGGCTAAAGGGATAGTTTTAGCTCAAATAATATACTTAAAAGATCAACACACCCTAGATTTTTACTAAGTAAAAAAGTGCGGTCAACTCGACCGCACTTTGGCTTCTATATAGCTTAAAAGTTGCTGATAAAAATAGACAAAATCACCAGCGGAACCACATACTTGACATAGTTAAACCATATATTGGCAAACTTGGAGTTGCTGTTGGCGGTCAATTCTTGCTTTGCCTCGTCTTTCATCACAAAGCCGACAAACAGCGCGCAGCCAAGTGCGGTCAGCATAAACAGAATGTTGCCGCTGAAATAATCAAAGGCATCAAAGATATTTTTGCCGAAAATTTTCCATTCCGCCCAAGGACCATAGCTTAAAATCGACGGTAAGTTGCCCAAAATATAGATCGCTGCCAGCACCAGAATAATTGCTTTGCGCCGATTCATGCGGGTTTTTTCTTGCAAGGCGGTGATCAGCACTTCATAAATCGTCAACGACGTGGTGAGAGCGGCGACTAGCAGCAGTGAGAAGAAGATGACGGCAAAAAATTTGCCAGCCCACAGGTGGGAAAACACAATTGGCAGACTTTGGAATACCAACGTCGGCCCCGAATCGGGTGCAACGCCAAAACTGAACAGCGAGGGGAAGATCATAAAACCGGCTAATACCGCAATTAACGTGTTGGTAAAACCGGTGATCACCGCAGTTTGTACCAGATTTTCGCCTTTTTTCAGATAGCTGGATAAGGTGATGATCACTCCAAAGCCCAAACTCAACGCAAAGAAGACCTGCCCCAAAACAAACATAAACAGTTGTGGCGTGATTTTGCTGAAATCCGGTTGCAGATAGAATCGAATCCCTTCGGCGGCGCCGGGCAGGGTGACATTGCGGATCACCATACAAATCAAAAACACAAACAGCAACGGCATCAAATATTTCACCGCTCTTTCAATGCCGCCGATAACGCCTTTGACCAAAATAATATAATTGATAATCACAAAAAGCAGGGTGTAAAGGCTGATCATCAATGGGCTGTTGTTGATGCTTTGGTTAAAAAATTCCGCTGTCAGCTCTTTGCTCACCGGCTGTGAAATCTCCAAATTTCCGTTGAACAAGCTGATAATATAGTTGATCACCCAGCCGCCCAGCACCATGTAATACGCCATAATGCAGAACGAGCCGAGCATTCCCAAATAGCCCAAATATTTCCAGCCGGTGGCGATCGGTTTGCCGTTGATAGTGCCGCTAAAGGAGTCAATGGCATTAACTCGAATACGGCGGCCAATCACATTTTCCACCAAAATCATCGGAATGCCGATTACGATCATTGCGATACAAAACAGCAAAACATAAGCGCCGCCACCGTTTTCGCCGACTAAATAAGGGAAGCGCCAAGTGGCACCAAAACCGACCGTTGCACCGGCGACAGTCATAATATAAGTAAGGCGGCTGCTCCAAGTCTGTCTTTCGGGAGATTGCCGTGTTTGAGAGGTTGTTGTCATAGTTTGCCTGATAAAATTAGGGGTAAAGCTAAGTTTTAGCCCGACTTTTTAACATACCTTGTCGGCAATGTAAATCGTTCTGCAAAAAACGGCTAAGTTTGCTATTATTCTGCGACAGACCCTAAAATCAATAACAAGGAATAAAAAACAATGGTGACGGTTTACGGTATTAAAAATTGCGATACGGTCAAAAAAGCATTGACGTGGTTGGCGGCGAACGGCATTGAAGCCAAATTGCATGATTATCGTGTCGACGGAATTGATGCGGCTTATCTCGCTGAAGTCGAGGCGTTATTCGGCTGGCAGGAGCTAGTGAACAAGCGCAGCACCACATGGCGTAATTTGGATCAAGCCACTAAAGACGGGCTGAACCAACAGACCGCACTTGCATTGTTGTTGGCGCAGCCGACTTTGATTAAACGTCCGATTGTGTTGGGCGCGGCAAAAGCGTTAATCGGTTTTAATGATAAACAGTATACGAACGTGTTTAACGGTTAAAAGTGCGGTCGGATGAAACAGACAATTATTGAATTAGCGCAGGATCTGATCCGCCGTCCTTCAATCAGCCCGCAAGATTTGGGCTGTCAGCAACTGATTGCAGAACGTTTGGCAAAAGTCGGCTTTGAAATTGAATGGTTACCGTTTAACGACACCTTGAATTTATGGGCGCGCCGTGGCACGCAACGCCCGTGTATCGCCTTTGCCGGGCATACCGATGTGGTGCCAACCGGCGAGCAAAGCCACTGGCAATATCCGCCTTTTGCTGCCGAAATCGTTGACGATATGTTATACGGGCGTGGCGCAGCCGATATGAAAGGATCGCTGGCGGCAATGGTGATTGCTGCAGAACACTATGTGCAAGCCAATCCCGATCATCAGGGCAGTATTGCCTTTTTGATCACTTCTGATGAAGAAGCGGCGGCAACCGACGGCACAGTACGTGTGGTCGAAACCTTGATGGCGCGTGGCGAGCAAGTGGATTTTTGCATGGTCGGCGAACCCTCAAGTGCGGTCAAGCTGGGTGATATGATTAAAAACGGGCGGCGTGGTTCGATCACTGCCAATTTGACGATTCAAGGCATTCAAGGGCACGTTGCTTATCCGCACTTGGCGGATAATCCGGTGCATAAAGCCCTTGCGATGTTGGATAAATTGGTGAACATCGAATGGGATCGCGGCAATGCGTTTTTTCCACCGACCACCTTACAAATCGCGAATATCCACGCCGGTACCGGCAGCAATAATGTGATTCCGGGCGAGCTGTTGGTGCAGTTTAATCTGCGTTTTTCCACCGAAATGACGCCGGAATTGATTCAACGGCGGGTGATGGATCTATTGGCGAAATATGGATTGCAATATCGGCTGGATTGGAATCTATCCGGCTTGCCGTTTGTGACTGAACAGGGAGACTTTATTCAGGCAGTGAAAAGTGCGGTCAAGCAACATCTTAATATTGAGCCGAAACTGGATACCGGCGGCGGCACGTCCGACGGGCGATTTATCGCCCAGATGGGCACGCAAGTGGTAGAGCTCGGCCCACTAAACACGACGATTCATAAAGTTGATGAGTGTGTGAGCTGTCAAGATCTGTATCGTTTGGGCTTGGTGCATCGTCAATTACTACAAAATTTATTAGGCTAAGGCTAAATTGTGACCCGATTTTTGTTTACTGACCAAATGCTGACCGGCAAAACGGATGTCCATCTGGTGCCGTTGCCATCAGCCTACGCTACTCATCACCGCTTGCAAGCCGATACGCAGCGTGCTTTCAGCGCACTACAGCAAAGTGCGGTCAAGGCTGGTTTTGATTTGCAACCGGCAAGCAGTTTTCGTGATTTTAAACGCCAGCAGCAGATCTGGAACGGCAAGTTTTTGTGTCAGCGCAAAGTACATGATGATGACGGTAACCCGCTGGATTTGACGTGCCTTGATGATTGGCAAAAAGTGCAAGCGATTTTACGTTGGTCGGCGTTGCCGGGTGCCAGCCGCCATCATTGGGGAACGGAAATTGATATTTACGACCCTACGCGCTTACCGCAGGGGCAAGCGTTGCAGCTTGAGCCGTGGGAATATGAAGAAAGCGGTTATTTCTATGATTTAGCCTGTTGGCTGAGCGAACGACTACCGCACTTTGACTTTACCCTACCGTTTCAAGCCGTCTCTAGTTTGGAAATAGGACGCGAACCCTGGCATATCAGCTACCAACCGCTTGCGGAACAAGCCAAAGTGCGGTTCACTCCGGAAATTTTACTAGATAGTTGGCAAAATGAACGTGTTGAGGGCAGTGAGTTGTTGGCAACAAAGATCACGGAAATTTTCAAACGCTTTATTGCATAATTGTTATCGTTACATTCCTATTTATTTTTCTAAATTAAAAAAATGTGATCTAGATTTTATTTTTTGAATTTAATAATAGAAAGTCATTGGCACTTTTTAGCCAAATCGTTTATAGTGCGCCTCGATTATGCTATGGAGCAATCCATCGGGCGTAATACCACATATTTTATAGGGACTGTTTGTTGTTGGCTGAAAAGCGGCGGTCTCGTTTAGATACTCTTCAAAAGAACCAATTTATTAGAGGTTAGTATGTCAAGTAATCTGTTTGCGGTTGCGCAAAAGATCGGTAAAGCATTAATGTTGCCTGTATCGGTATTGCCGATTGCGGGGATTTTATTAGGGATCGGGGCGGCGCATTTCAGCTGGATGCCGGAAGTTGTTTCCAATTTATTGGAACAGGCCGGTGGCTCAGTGTTCGGGCAAATGGCGCTGTTGTTTGCTATCGGGGTTGCGTTGGGTTTCACCAACAATGACGGGGTAGCCGCATTAGCGTCGGTTGTCGGCTATGGGATTATGGTTGCGACGCTGAAAGTAATGGCGCCGGTGGTCGGTGTTGAACATATCGAAACCGGGGTGCTCGGTGGAATTTTGGTCGGGGCCGTTGCCGCTTGGGCGTTTAACCGCTTCTACCGCATTCAATTGCCAGCGTATCTTGGCTTCTTTGCCGGAAAACGCTTTGTGCCGATTGTCACCGGTTCGTTGGCAATTGTACTGGGCGTGGTGTTGTCATTGGTTTGGCCTCCGGTCGGTGGGTTAATCGATACGTTTTCACGCTGGGCTGCGGAACAAAATCCGGCATTGGCATTTGGGATTTATGGCGTGGTTGAACGTAGCTTGATTCCATTCGGTTTGCACCATATCTGGAACGTACCGTTCTTTTTCCAAGCTGGGACTTGTGTCGACGCCAGTGGCGTGACCCAACACGGCGTGGTTACCTGTTTCTTATCAGCGACTGAAGCCAGCCGTACCCCTGAAATGAGTTATTTCGGGCAGTTGGCGGGTGGTTATATGTTCAAAATGTTCGGCTTACCGGCTGCTGCCATCGCAATTTGGCGTGCGGCAAAACCGGAAAATCGTGCCCGTGTCGGTGGTATCATGATCTCGGCAGCCTTAACGTCGTTCTTGACCGGAATCACTGAACCGTTAGAATTCTCTTTCATGTTCGTTGCGCCGATTCTGTATGCAATCCATGCATTATTAGCAGGTTCTGCTTATGTGGTCACCAATATGCTGGGCATGGTGCACGGTATGACCTTCTCACACGGTTTCATCGACTTCACTTTGTTATCAGCCAATTCACATAAACTGTGGTTGTTCCCGGTGGTCGGCGGTATCTATGCGGTGATTTATTTCACGGTATTTACGGTTGTGATCAAAGCCTTGAATCTGAAAACGCCGGGTCGTGAAGACGACAGCGAAGAGAAGGGTGCTGCAGCGGCAAGCAGTGGCGACGAAATGTCAGCCAATCTGGTAGCGGCCTTCGGTGGCAAAGAAAATATCAAAAGTTTAGATGCTTGTATCACTCGTCTGCGTGTCGGCGTCAACGATGTCAGTAAAGTGGATCAACCACGCTTGAAAGCACTGGGCGCAGCTGGTGTGGTGGTAGTGGGTAGTGGTATCCAAGCGATTTTTGGTACTAAATCTGAAAACTTGAAAACCGATATGGATCACTGGATTCATAAAAACTAATCAAATCGGTTGAGCGATTAAAAAGCCTTATGTCATTCAATTGGCACAAGGCTTTTGTTTTTATACTTTAAAGTGCGGTCACACTACTTCAATCTCCATACTACTGTGCAATCCGCGCGGCAATTGTCCGCCACGGCGACCACGTTCGCCTTTGAATTTCTCCAAATCCTCCGGTTTCAACGTGACTTTGCGCCGTCCGGCATGGAAAATCAGGCTATTTTCCGGTTTGATTAACAGGATTCGGCTTAACAGCTCTTCACGCGATTTTGCATTGGCGGGCGGAATACTGATCATTTTATTGCCTTTGCCTTTCGACAGGCTCGGTAGATCGGTGACCGGGAAGATTAGCATTTTGCCGATCGAAGAGATCGCGACTAATAACATATCATCCTCTAATACGGCTTGTGGTGGCAACACTTTGGCGTTTTCGGTCAGATTGATCAAGGCTTTCCCCGCTTTGTTACGTGAAATCAGATCTTCAAATTTACACACGAAGCCATAGCCCGAATCGGACGCCATCAGATAGTCTTGTTGTTCGTTATCCATCAATAATTGTTCCACCACAGCGCCGCTTGGTAGGCTGAGTTTGCCGGTCAGGGGTTCGCCTTGGGAGCGGGCGGACGGCAAGGCGAGCGGATCGAGCGCATAGCTGCGACCACTGCTGTCGATAAACACCGCCGCTTGGTTGCTTTTACCGTTGGCGTGCTGCAGGTATTTATCGCCGCTCTTATAGTTCAAGCCTTGCGCGTCGATTTCATGTCCCTTGGCGCAGCGCACCCAGCCCATTTCCGAGAGAATGACGGTCACCGGCTCGGCAGGCAGCATGTCGGTTTCGGAAATCGCTTTGGCCTCGGCTCGTTCTACAATCGGTGAGCGGCGTGGGCTGGCATAGGTTTTGGCATCTTGCTGAATCTCTTTTTTGATCAACGTATTGAGACGGCGTTCTGATCCTAAAACCAGTTGCAATTGATCGCGCTCTTGCGCTAATTCGTCTTGTTCCGCCTGAATTTTGACCTCTTCCAATTTGGCTAAATGGCGCAATTTCAAGTCGAGAATCGCATCAGCTTGGATTTGGCTGAGATTGAAACGTTGCATCAATACCGCTCTTGGCTCGTCTTCGTGGCGGATAATTTCGATCACTTCATCAATATTTAAATAGGCGATCATCAAACCGTCCAAAATATGCAGCCGAGCCAACACTTTGTCCAAGCGATATTGCAAACGACGTGTGACGGTGGTGCGGCGGAAGGTCAGCCATTCTCTGAGAATCGTATGTAGATTTTTGACTGCCGGTTTTTGATCCAAGCCAATCATATTCATGTTGACCCGATAGCTTTTTTCTAGATCGGTAGTGGCAAACAGGTGATCCATCAATGGTTCGAGATCGACCCGATTGGAACGTGGCACAATCACGATCCGGGTCGGATTTTCGTGATCGGATTCGTCACGCAAATCATCGACCATCGGCAATTTTTTATTGCGCATCTGTTCGGCAATCTGTGCGATTACTTTGGAGCCAGAGGTTTGGTGCGGAAGTGCGGTTATGATCACTTCGCCGTCCTCTTTCTTCCAAATTGCCCGCATTTTGATCGAGCCGCGCCCGTTTTGGTACAGCTTGGCGAGTTCCTCTTTCGGCGTGATAATTTCTGCTTCGGTCGGAAAATCAGGGCCTTGCACAATGGTTAATAACTGTTCAAGCGTGGTTTGCGGATTATCCAACAACAGCACTGCTGCTTCGGCAATTTCATTCAGATTATGTGGCGGAATGTCAGTCGCCATCCCGACCGCAATGCCGGTGGTGCCGTTGAGCAAAATATGTGGCAAGCGTGCCGGCAGATATTGCGGCTCTTCTAATGTGCCGTCAAAATTTGGTTGATAATCGACCGTGCCTTGCCCCAATTCGGATAGCAACACTTCGGCAATTTTCGACAAACGCGATTCGGTGTAACGCATTGCTGCGAAAGATTTCGGATCGTCCGCTGCGCCCCAGTTGCCTTGCCCGTCCACCAACGGATAACGATAGGAAAAAGGCTGTGCCATCAGCACCATCGCTTCATAACAGGCGCTGTCACCGTGCGGATGGAATTTGCCTAGCACATCGCCGACGGTACGTGCCGATTTTTTGTATTTGGCGGAGGCATTCAGCCCCAATTCAGACATCGCATAAATAATCCGCCGTTGCACCGGTTTCAAGCCGTCGCCGATAAACGGCAGGGCGCGATCCATAATCACATACATCGAATAGTTTAAATAGGCTTTCTCGGTGAAATGCGCCAGTGGCATTTGTTCTACGCCTTCGTAGTTAATTTGTTGTTCACTCATGTTTTATTACCTGCGAGGATTAAACTGCTAAATCGGCGTGGTTGCCGTTGAGTTGCAGCCAGTTTTTACGATCTTCAGAACGTTTTTTCGCCAGCAGCATATCCATTAATTCAAGCGTTTGGTTGGTCGATTGATGTTGCTCAACTGCACTTTCATCTTGCGCTATGGTTTCTGTTTCTGCTTGTTGATAGGTCAATTGCACTAAACGGCGAGTGTTCGGATCCATGGTGGTTTCGCGCAGTTGTAGCGGATTCATTTCGCCCAACCCTTTGAAGCGCTGTACGTTCGGCTTACCGCGCTTGCCTTTTAGGCGATCTAAAATACCCTCTTTTTCGCCCTCGTCCAAAGCGTAAAACACCTCTTTGCCTAAATCAATACGGTAGAGCGGTGGCATTGCCACATAGACATGCCCTTGCTGCACCAAATTCGGAAAGTGGCGTAGGAACAGTGCACAGAGCAGGGTGGCGATGTGTAGCCCGTCGGAATCGGCATCGGCGAGGATACAGATTTTGCCGTAACGCAGTTGCGATAAGTCATCGTTGTCAGGGTCGATGCCCAGCGCCACCGCAATATCGTGGATTTCGTTAGATGCCAATACTTGATCGGAAGCCACTTCCCAGGTGTTCAGAATTTTGCCGCGCAACGGTAAGATTGCCTGAAATTCACGGTCGCGCGCCTGTTTGGCAGAGCCACCGGCGGAGTCGCCTTCGACTAAAAACAGTTCGGTTTTATTCAGATCTTGGCTGCTGCAATCGGCGAGTTTGCCGGGTAGTGCCGGACCGCTGACCAGTTTTTTACGTACCACTTTTTTGGCGGCACGTAAACGGCGTTGTGCCGAGTTGATCGCCATTTCCGCCAATAATTCCGCCTGTTGTACGTTTTGGTTCAGCCACAAACTGAAGGCGTCTTTCACCGTGCCGGCGACAAAAACCGCACTTTGGCGTGATGACAACCGTTCTTTGGTCTGTCCGGCAAATTGCGGATCTTGCATTTTCAGTGACAGCACATAAGCACAGCGATCCCAAATGTCATCAGCGGTCAGCTTCACGCCGCGCGGCAACAAATTGCGGAATTCGCAAAATTCACGCATCGCATCGAGCAAGCCTTGGCGTAAGCCGTTGACGTGCGTGCCGCCTTGCGGGGTTGGGATCAGGTTGACATAGCTTTCGCCCAATAATTCGCCACCGTCTGGCAGCCACATCAATGCCCAAGTGACGGCTTCAGTATCAGCCTTAAATTCACCAACAAACGGAATTTCAGGAATGGTGGCGACGTCCTGCACGCTTTCTTGCAGGTAATCTGACAAACCGTCTTGGTAGCACCAACTTTCCTGCGTACCGTTCACTTTATCGGTGAAACTGATTTCCAATTTCGGACACAGCACTGCTTTGGCGCGTAACAGGTGGCTTAAACGGCTAACCGAAAATTTTGCCGAGTCGAAATATTTCGGATTTGGCCAAAAACGCACCATGGTGCCGGTATTGCGCCGTCCGCAGCTGCCAATCACTTGTAGCTCTTCGATTTTTTTACCGTTGGCAAAAGCAATACGATAGATTTCGCCGTTGCGTTTTACCGTCACTTCGACTCGATCCGACAGCGCATTCACCACCGAGATCCCCACGCCGTGCAAACCGCCGGAGAACTGGTAATTTTTATTGGAAAATTTGCCGCCGGCGTGCAGCTTGGTTAGGATCAATTCTACCCCGGAAATTTTTTCAATCGGGTGAATATCCACCGGCATGCCACGTCCGTTATCAATCACTTCCAGCGATTGATCTTCGTGCAAAATCACCTCGATTTTGCTGGCGTAACCGGCAAGGGCTTCATCGACGCTGTTATCAATCACCTCTTGCCCTAAGTGGTTGGGACGGGTAGTGTCGGTGTACATGCCCGGTCGTAGTTGCACCGGTTCCAGATCTTTGAGGACGGTAATGTCGTCGGCTTGGTAGTTCGAGGTTGTCATATCAGCTTTTGTTCAGATGTCAGGTTAAATGCAAAATTGCCCAATTCTATCAAACCTGCCATGAAATCGACAATCTTAATTCGGTTTATTTGCTGCTGATTAACTATTTTGCTGGCAATCTCAGTGAGATAAAATAAGAAAAGTGTTTTTACATTTATTGTAATTCGCTATAGAATAGGCTCCAGTTTTTAAAGTAATAACTTATAGTTAGTATTTTTAAATCAAGTCATTGGCATAAGTAAAAACACTGAGATTTGTTTGGTGAGCGTCAATTTTGATAACGGTATAAAAATAAGATGAATATAAATACAATTGGAATAATCGTATCACTATCGTTGTCTGTCGTGGGCTGTCAAAATAGCGCTATTAAACAATGGGATGAACAACATTCGCGCCCTTCGCTGCACATCGGGAATAATACCGAGAGCGTCATCAAGATCTCCTATGATATTAGCAGCGCAAATCAAAGTACACAGAATGAATATAACCTCAAACGCCTACAAAAAAACCGAGATTGGGTCAACCAACTGAGCCAACAAAGCAAAACCGTAGAACAATTTAAGCCGGTGAAACTGGACAATATTGATACTGTTAATCCAAATGCCTACCTTTATATTGATGAGTACAATGTGCGTTTAGGCAAAGTGCGGGTTGGCTTGGGGGCCTTTGCCGATTATCGTCTGGCATCGCTGGGTTCAAGTGACAAAAGTAAGATCTATTCCAATATCCAAGTGTACAACTGTAGCGAACGTAGTAGTATCACGGCGATTACTTACACCTATACCGCCAATACCGACGAAACACAAGTGTTCGCACCGGAATCTACCTGGGAAACCCCGCGTCAAGGAACGGCACAGCGTTGGCTGATGAATGCGGTCTGTTCGGCAACACTGGTTGAAACTGACGACAGTTCCCTTGCGGTCGGTTACAGCGTGTTGCTTAATCAGTTGGGCTAACACAATAGCCGTTATCTCTCAGGTATGGCATAATAGGTAATATATTATGCTGTTGAAAGAGGTTCATTGGGGATGGCGGATTTTAATTATTCTATTTATATTCAATTTTTTATCGGCTTGGTGGCGGTGGTGAATCCATTCGGTGTACTACCGATTTTCGTCGGTATGACCTCTAACCAATACGAAGCGCAGCGCAATAGAACCAACTTAACGATGTGTATTTCCGTTGCGGTGATTCTGTTGACCAGCCTGTATTTGGGGCAGATCATTCTCAATCTTTTTAATATTTCACTGAATGCGTTCCGTATCGCCGGCGGTATTTTGATTGTCTCGATTGCAATGAGCATGATCAGCGGTAAATTGGGCGAACAAAAACAAAACAAAGAGGAGAAAAGTGCGGATCTATCTGATTACGGCAACATTGCAGTGGTGCCGCTGGCAATGCCGATTATGGCAGGGCCGGGCACGATCAGCTCGACCATCGTATGGGCTTCGCGCTATCATAGTTGGCTGGATTTCATCGGCTTCACCCTTGCCATTTTAGTCTTTTCCGTATTTTGTTATTTCTTGTTCCGTTCTGCACCGTTTGTGGTGAAAACCTTGGGTAATACCGGCAGCAATGTGGTCACACGGATTATGGGGGTTATCTTAATGGCGCTGGGTATTGAAGTTGCTGCTGCAGGGATCGGCAATCTCTTTCCCGGCTTGGTGAATGGTTAATGATGAAGTGGTTTAAGCAAAGACATTACTGCCGTTGCAAAACACTACTGATGTTCGGCAGCTTGTCGCTGCTGATCTCACTTTTTGGTTGCGATTGGCAGTCGCCTGAGCCTGAAACCAAGCAACCGCAAAGTACGCTTGAGCTGCCGGATCAAAGCCGTTATCTATTAAAACGCGGGCTTTATACTTCCGGCTTTACTTTACAGCCACAACAGTTGTCTGATGACTCACAATTGCCACTGATTCAGGATTTATATGAAGGTCTGGTACGTATTGATCAAGATGGCAAAGTGCAGGGTGGTGCGGCGCAATCTTGGCAGCAGCAACAGTATAAAATTTGGACCTTTCAGTTAAGACCGGGGCTGCATTGGTCAAATGGAGAACCGTTGACGGCGCAGGATTTTGTACAAAGTTGGTATGCGTTGGCAGTGCAGGCACCGGACAATCCACTCAGCGAATATTTGCGCTTTATGGCGATTGAAAATGCGGAAAAAGTGTTGAGCAAAGAATATGGTGTCGAAATGTTGGGTATTAAAGCGTTGGATGCCGAGACGCTACAAATCACCTTATCGCAACCGATGCCCTATCTACCGCAAATGTTAAGCCATGTTGCGTTGTTGCCACAATATCAAGGGGAAAGCAATGGCACCTTGGTTAGCAACGGTGCTTATAATCTGCTATACCGTCACACGACCGATTTATTGTTGGAAAAAAATCCATTTTATTGGGATGTTGATAATGTTTCGTTCCGTAATGTCAGTTATCATGCGCTCGACAGCAGCGATAATCCGGCGCACTATGATCTGGTGCGTCAAATAGCACAGCCTGCTCCGCCGCAGATGCAACAATTGGCACTGCCGACACTCTGCAGTTATTATTACGAATTTAATTTTCGTCATCCACGGCTAGCGCAAAGTGCGGTGCGTAAAGCATTGACAGCGATGATCTCTCTGCCGGAAATCAATAGCGATATTGCGAATATCGGGCGGATCAATACCAAATTTTTACCACGCGATATGCAGTCACAACAGGCGGAGCAGAGCTGGACGCCAACAGTGACCGAACAATTGCTGGCACAGGCAGGGGTGGATGGCAGTCAGCCACTGCGTTTGCGTTTGACTTATGAGCAGCAGGGTATTCACCCACAACTTGCACAACGCTTGATTCGGATGTTGTCACAGTCTGACTTGATTCAGATCCAGGCGCAGGCGGTCACACGCCAGCAATTGTTGCAACAACGAGAGCAAGGGGATTTTGATTTGATTGGTTCCGGTTGGTGTGCAGACTATCCCGATCCTTCGGCTTTTTTTAGTATTTTTCACAGCCAGAGCGCCAATAACAAAGTCGCTTACCACAACCCACAGCTGGACGAGCTGTTGCAAAAAAGTGTTGAAAGTGCGGTAACTGAAGCCGAACGGTTGCAAATTTATCAACAAATTGAGCAAGTGATCAATCAGGAACAGTTGGTATTGCCACTGTTTCAGTATTATAACTACTATTTGATCAAATCTGATTTGGCGGGCTATGCCAATCCAGCAGTTACTAGCAGTATTTATAGCCGTGATTTGTACCGCAGAATCCGCCTGACTCAATCAGAACAACTACCTGGGCAGGCTGAGCAGTAACGTGCCAGATCAAAACCTGTTGTGAGCGCCCATGCCAAATTGCCAACCCCATTATTAGGTGAACTGGAACCGTACTTTCAACTTGCAATGGTGGTTGGCACTGTTGGTAGTGTTAACTTATTCGCCAATTTGTTCACGTTGGCAAGAGCAGCAAACGCCGTGTTGATGATGGCTATGTTCGCTATGCTCATGGCTATGCACAATCAAGTGCCCCATTTTCTCGGCTTTAGTGCTTAAATAAGCAGTGTTATAACGGTTTTCGCCCACATTCAGTGCCACTCGCTCGACCACGTTGATGCCCGCTTCGCGCATTGTGTCGATTTTGTTGGGATTGTTGGTCAGCAACCGCACTTTTTTAACGCCTAGTAGCTCGAAAATATCAGCACAGACCGCAAAATTGCGCTCATCGGCAGCAAAACCCAGTGCTTCATTGGCTTCGATGGTATCCAAGCCTTGATCTTGCAGTGAATACGCCTTGATTTTATTGATCAAGCCAATTCCGCGCCCCTCTTCACGGTGATAAATCAGCACGCCACGCCCGGCTTCACTGATTTGGCGAAGTGCGGTTTCCAATTGAAAGCCGCAGTCACATTTCAGGCTGTGCAAGGCATCACCGGTTAAACACTCGGAGTGGATTCGTGCCAGCACCGGATTGTGTTCACTGTCGCTGATGTCGCCCATCACCAGAGCCGCATGTTCTTTGTGGGTATCGGGAAATTCAAAACCGACCATCCGGAAAATACCGAATTTAGTCGGCAACTGAGCTTCCGCGACTAATTGAATTTTTGACATTATTTTTCCTTGTTCTATGCTGATTTAACATACGGCAGTATAACCGCACTTAGCTTAAAGCTTGTCTCTTTTTTTAAATGGATTCAATAGACAGCGCCACCTTTTGCATTTTTCCACCTTTTTTTGCGATTCCGTGCAATGTATCAAAGAAATAACCGCCGTTTTTCGCTAGAATCTAAGCAATCATTGTTAACGGAGTAGATTATGTATTATTACGGATTGGATATTGGCGGCACCAAAATTGAATTGGCGGTTTTTAACCAAAAGTTGGAAAAATTGCACAGTGAGCGGGTCAACACCCCGAAAGAGGATTACCATGAGTGGCTTGAAGCGGTTGCCGGCTTGGTGGAGCGTGCCGACAGCCGTTTTGAATGTAAGGGAACGGTGGGAATCGGGATTCCGGGATTTGTCAATCGTGAAAGTGGATTAGCGGAGATCACCAATATTCGTGCGGCGGATAATCGCCCGATTATTTTTGATTTGAGCCAGCGTTTAGATCGTGAAGTGCGGGCAGAAAATGATGCCAACTGTTTTGCTATTTCCGAAGCTTGGGCGGAAGAGAATCAGCAATATCCGTTTGTGTTGGGCTTGATTTTGGGCACTGGTTTTGGCGGTGGCTTGGTGTTCAATGGCAAAGCCCATGCCGGCCATGTCGGTATGGCAGGCGAGTTGGGACATCTTCAACTCAACTATCACGCCTTAAAATTATTAGGTTGGGATAAAGCCCCAATCTATGAGTGCGGTTGCGGCAATCGTGCCTGTTTGGATACTTACCTGTCCGGTCGCGGCTTTGAAATGTTGTATCGTGATCTCAAAGGTGAGGCGCTGTCGGCAAAAACCATTATTGAACGATTTTATGCCAACGATGCCACAGCAGTCAGTTTCGTACAGCTATTTATTGAATTAACCGCGATCAGCATCGGCAATATTATTACGGCATTGGATCCGGATATGATCGTACTGGGCGGTGGCTTGTCTAACTTTGATTATCTGTACCAAGCGTTGCCGAAAGCCTTGCCGGCGCATTTGATGCGAAGTGCGGTGGTGCCGGTGATCAAAAAAGCCAAATATGGTGACTCCGGCGGTGTGCGTGGTGCAGCGGCACTCTTCTTGAGCCGTTAGAATTTATAACAACGTTGAAGTTTCCAATACGATTTTCCCGTCGCTGACACGCAATTTTTTCACCATCTGTTTAATCATATTTTGGGTGGTATCGTTGCTGTCGAGAGTGTACACCGGAAATTGGTTCAGCAGCGTTTGCACAGTACTGTTTAACATCGGCATAATCAATTGCAGCTGGTCGGCATATTTTTGCGGCTGCGACGACCAGCGCAACATCCGCAAGTTTTTCAGATAAACTGCGCCCTGCTCGGCGTTATATTCGGGTTCCACATCAAATACCAAGTTAATCCGACTGTCGAATTGCTGGTTGTTATAAGAAAATGCTGCACTGACAATGCCGTCCAACTCGATTTTATTACTGTTATTGCGCCCGACGTTTGCTTGCATTTGATCGACTTTATAGCGGATATTGATTATTCCGGGCAGATTAAATTGATCGTTAAAGCCCAATTTTTGGCTCAGATAGTGATTGATTTGTGCCTCACTAATCTCGATGTTGTTGGCATTAGCCGACAACGGCAAGGCAAACGGCAACATAAAAAACAGCATGAACAGAATACGAATAACGGGCATTTGAAGCATAAAAAACATCCTTGAAGGTTTAAATCAGTGAAAAAAAACGATAGAATGAAGCAATTTTTCTATTTTGTGAATAAATTTTAATCACTTGGTTTTGAGCCAATCTATTTTTCATTAAGTGATTCTCAATGAATCCGTTTCAAATAAAATAAGGAATTCTATGAAAAACTCTCTTATAAAAACAGCAGTGCTGTCTGCGGTGTTAGCATTGACCGCTTGTAGTCATTTGACCGATCAAAGCGGCACAAGTTCAACATCGGCTCAATCAGTGTTGAATCAGTCTTTTGCTCAGTTGGAGCAAGCGGCGGCTAATCAAAACAGCTTTCAGTACCAATTGAATAAAGAGATGTATAAAGCTTATTTCAATGGTGGTTCACTCAGCTATGTGTTGCAGCAGGGTGAAAAAGGTGAGCGTAAAGTTTTTTATAAAGCAGGAAAACTGTATGGGGTACAAGATGCCGAGGGCAGTTACGAATTTGATGCAGCTGGAAAATTGATCACTGCGTTAAATTCTAGCGGTAATGCTTTGTCATTGTCGGCTGAAGCGCTGGCGAAAAAACAGCAGGAATTGAATGCCACTGGCAAAAAATTAGCCGCAATGTTGAGCAGCAATTCAGCGGATCGCTCGGTCGGATCGATCAGAACCGGTGGCGATGCTAAGCTAAATTATTTGTGTATTGCCAAAATTCAACAAGTGGCATCGACCAAACGGGTATTTCGCAGCTCACCGAATAAAGCCGGCAGCACCAGTCGCTTGACCGCAGATGTACGTTTGAATGGCAACCAGTATTACAATATGGATTGTCAACTACAGGGTGAGCGTGTCGTGTTGCTGAGTTTAATTCAAAAATAATTTATCTAAACCGGATGGGAATATAAAAGAGCGGTTCGGAGTGCCAACCGCTCTTTGCCTTTTTGAAAAATGATAATGACAAATTTACAGCAAACTATTGTGCAAGTGTTAAATGCCAATCGAGGTGAACGTGTCGTTGCGTTCGATGTTGGCCATCAGAAATATTGGCTGAAACAAGCGGAAAAAAGTACTGGATTTATGCGTATTTTGAAAGCGAATCCGCAGCGGGCGCTGGCGCAAGAAATTCAGGCGCTGCAATACCTGAATAAAGTGGGGGCGCCTTGTGCCGAGCTGGTGGCGTGGGACGATGATTATTTGGTGCTGAAGGATGTTGGCGCAACGGTCGATCAATGGCTGCAAAATTCTGCCTGTGACCAACAACAAAAACAGCAGATCATCAATGATTGTGCAATCGCTTTGGCAGAATTGCATGCTTTGGATCTGGTGCATGGTCGTCCGGCAACACGGGATATCGGCTGGGAAAATGGCAAAGTGCGGTTTATTGATTTCGAATCAACGTTGAATATCGACCGTTTGCAGTGGAATAAAGCCAGAGATTTGATTATTTTTATTCACGATCTTTATCGTAACAGTTTGCCTCAGCAAATGGTTGAAAGTGCGGTATCCCGCTATTGTCAGCAGGCAAACGGTGAGCAAAATTGGCAATATGCATTGCAGATATTACATAAATACCGTTTTTTATATCCGTTATTTAAACCGTTTTATTCGATTGCTGGCAAAGATCTGCTGGCAGGTTTAAAGCTTTTTGAGTATTGGCAAAAGAATAATGGCAAGCAAGAGGTGAATAAATGAAATGGATTTTAATCGTTGTGTTAGCGCTGGGGTTGGCGGCTTGCAACAATGGCAGTATCAGCGGCGGTGTTGGTGGCGGTAGCATTGGTATTGGCGGTCAAATCGGGATTTCCGGTGGCATCGGGCTTTAAAGGTAGCGCACTTTTGTGTGCTGTTGAGGTAATAATCGGATTGAATTTGGATTTCAGCGCTTTTTATTGACGGAAAACTTGCTATTTCTGGTTTAACTCATTACAATACGCCCATATTTTCGGACGCGGGGTGGAGCAGCTTGGTAGCTCGTCGGGCTCATAACCCGAAGGTCGTTGGTTCAAATCCAGCCCCCGCAACCAATTGAAATTTGCTTTCAGCTCAAGTTTCAATGTAAAGCCAAAACGCAACGGGTGCTTTGTTTTAGCGGTTTTAAAACAAAAACATCAGCTTCCGGTTCTAGCCTACAAAGCCCCGATATGGGGTTTTTTTGTGCAATAATTTTGACTGTTTAGCCTTGGCTGAACCATTTTGAAACGGGCTGTCAGCCCTTTTTTTATATCTTATTTTTCAATAAATCGTTTTCTTGATTGGGGGTTGTCTTGGCAACATTGGAACAAAAAATACAGGAATTGGTACAGGATTCCATTGAGGCACTGAATTGTGAGTTGGTCGGCATTGAGTGCCAACGCAGCGGTCGTTTTCTGACGGTGCGAGTCTATATTGATAAAGACGGCGGCGTGAGTGTTGATGATTGTGCCGATGTCAGCCGCCAAGTCAGTGCGATTATGGATGTCGAAGATTTGATCGCCGACAAATATAATTTGGAAGTGTCATCGCCGGGATTGGACAGACCGCTGTTCAGCTTAGCGCATTATCAGCGTTTTATCGGACAAGAGGTCAGCGTACATTTGCGTGTGCCGGTGTTGGATCGCCGTAAATGGACCGGCAAACTGGACGGTGTTGCAGGCGATGTGATTACCCTGACCGTGGATGGCAACCCGCAAGTATTTGCCTTTGGGAATATCCAAAAAGGCAATATTGTTTATAAATTTGAAGATTAATTTTGATCATGGCACAGCAAAGTGCGGTGATGTAGACAGAGGCGAAAATGAGTAAAGAAATTTTATTAGCGGCCGAAGCCGTATCTAACGAAAGATTATTACCGCGTGAAAAGATTTTTGATGCGTTGGAAAATGCTTTGGCAATTTCGACCAAGAAAAAACATGAAATGGATATCGATGTGCGTGTGGTTATTGACCGTAAAACCGGCGATTTTGAAACCTTCCGCCGTTGGTTAGTGGTCGAAGAAGTCACTGCGCCAACCAAAGAGATTACTTTGGAGGCTGCGCGTTACGAAGAGCCGGAAATTCAGTTGGGCGAATTCATTGAAGATGAAATCGAATCCATTGCTTTTGACCGCATCACGATGCAGACCGCACGCCAAGTGATCAGCAGCAAAATTCGTGAAGCGGAAAGAAACAAAGTGCTAGAGCAGTTCCGTAGCCAAGAGGGGGAAATCGTCACCGGTGTGGTGAAAAAAGTCAGCCGTGATGTGATTCAACTGGATTTGGGCAACCAAGCGGAAGCCGTGATTATGAAAGAAGATATGCTGCCGCGTGAAAATTTCCGCCCGGGCGATCGGGTGCGTGGTGTGTTGTATCAAATTAAACCAGAGTCCAAAGGCGCACAGCTGTTCGTTACGCGTGCTAAACCGGAAATGATCATTGAACTGTTCCGTATCGAAGTGCCGGAAATCGGCGAAGAGCTGATTGAAATCAAAGGTGCGGCTCGCGATCCGGGATCACGCGCTAAAATTGCAGTGAAAAGCAACGACCGCCGAATTGATCCGGTCGGGGCTTGTGTCGGTATGCGTGGGGCTCGGGTGCAGGCGATCACCAATGAATTGGGTGGTGAGCGTGTCGATATCGTATTATGGGATGACAATCCGGCGCAATTTGTGATTAATGCGATGGCACCTGCCGATGTCAGCTCGATTGTGGTCGATGAAGATAAACATTCGATGGACATCGCAGTAGAGTCAGCGAATTTAGCACAAGCCATCGGTCGTAACGGTCAGAATGTACGCTTGGCAACCCAGTTGACCGGTTGGACACTGAATGTGATGACCACTGAAGAGCTGAACGAGAAACATCAGCAGGAAACCAGCAAATCATTGAATCTGTTTGTGCAACATCTGGATATCGATGAAGACTTTGCTGAGTTGTTGGTTGATGAAGGCTTCACCTCACTGGAGCAAATCGCCTATGTGCCGACCGATGATTTGATGGAAATTGATGGCATGGATGAAGATTTGATCGAAGAGCTGCGTGATCGCGCGAAAAGTGCGTTAACTACCATTGCGTTGACCGAACAGGAAAAGTTGTCGCAGTCAAATATTCAGCCGGAATTACTGGAATTGGACGGTATGGATCGCCATTTAGCCTTTAAGTTTGCTGAAAAAGGGATTACCAATTTGGAAGAGTTGGCAGAACAGAGTGTTGACGATTTATCCGATATCGAAGAATTAAGCGAAGAAAAAGCTGCAACATTGATTATGGCAGCGAGAAATATCTGCTGGTTTGGCGCAGAGTAAATTGAGGGGGAATAGATGAGTAAAACAGTTAAACAGCTTGCTAATGAGATTAGCACCCCGCTTGAACAGTTATTAAAACAATTATCTGATGCCGGGATCAAAAAACTTGAGAGCGATCCGATTACGGCAGAAGAAGAACGACAGTTGTTGAAATCGTTGAGTGGCGAAGGCGTTAAACCAAAAAAATTAACGCTACAGAAAAAAGAGCGCAGCACCTTGAAAATCGCCGGTTCCGGTGGTAAAAACAAGGAAGTTCAGGTAGAAGTGCGGAAAAAACGAACCTTTACTCCGACATCTGCTGAGGATATCGCGAAACAAAAAGCCGAAGAGCAAGCTCGTCTGGAAGCAGAAGCTGCGGCAAAACGTGAAGCCGAACAGAAAGCCAAAGCAGAAGCTGAACTGCGAGCAAAACGGGAAGCGGAAGAAAAAGCCAAACGTGAAGCACAACAGAAAGCACGACAAGAAGCGGCGGCTAAAGCTGAACAAAGTGCGGTTGAAGCCAAAGAGAGCAAGAAAACCGATCCGGAAAAAGAGAAATTAAAAGCTCAAGAAGCCGAATTGCGCCGTAAAGCCGAAGCGTTGGCACAACAAAAAGCAGAAGAGAAAGCACGTAAAGCCGCAGAAGAAGCGCGTAAGCTAGCGGAATTGAGCGCTCATCATAAAGAAGAGCAACCAAAAACCGAAAGCTTCACCGATCTGCATCTGACTTCACGTTACGCCCAAGAAGCGGAAAGTGAGGAAGAACTGCGTAAAGAAGGGCGTGGTCGTGCGAAAAAAGCCAAAAAAGGCGGTCGTGATGATGATAAAAGCACCAAAACTGAGCGCGAAGCCAATCGCCGCAATCAGAAAAATATCAAAGGTGGCAAAAATCAACGCCGTGGCAGCTCGCTACAGCAAGAGTTCACCAAACCGGCACAACCGGTTAACCGTGAAGTGGTGATAGGTGAAACCATTACTGTCGGCGAATTGGCGGCAAAAATGGCAGTGAAAGCCACGGAAGTGATCAAAACCATGATGGGCATGGGCGCTATGGCGACTATTAATCAGGTGATCGATCAAGAGACTGCGCAACTGGTGGCGGAAGAGATGGGGCATAAAGTGATGTTGCGCCGTGAGAACGAACTGGAAGAGTCGTTGCTCAGTGATCGTGACAGCACTGCGGTGGAAGTCAACCGTGCGCCAGTGGTGACCATTATGGGACACGTTGACCATGGTAAAACCTCATTGTTGGATTATATCCGCAAAACCAAAGTGGCTTCCGGTGAAGCCGGCGGGATTACCCAACATATCGGGGCTTATCATGTTGAAACCGATAACGGCATGATCACCTTCTTGGATACACCGGGACACGCTGCGTTTACTTCGATGCGGGCGCGTGGTGCCAAAGCCACCGATATCGTGGTATTGGTGGTAGCGTCTGATGACGGTGTGATGCCACAAACTATCGAAGCGATTCAACACGCCAAAGCGGCAAAAGTGCCGTTGGTGGTGGCGGTGAATAAAATTGATAAACCGGAAGCTGATCCAGATCGTGTCAAAAATGAATTATCACAATATGATGTTATTTCCGAAGAGTGGGGCGGCGATACGCAATTTATCCATGTTTCCGCTAAAAAAGGCTTGGGGATTGATGAGTTGCTGGATGCGATTTTGGTGCAGTCAGAAGTGTTGGAACTGACCGCCGTCACCGAGGCAATGGCAAGTGGTGTGGTGATTGAGTCTTATCTGGATAAAGGGCGTGGTCCGGTTGCAACCGTGCTGATTCAATCCGGTACCTTGCGTCGTGGCGATATTGTCCTGTGCGGTTTGGAATATGGTCGTGTGCGTGCGATGCGTGATGAAAACGGTAAAGAAATTGCCGAAGCTGGTCCATCTATTCCGGTCGAAATTTTGGGACTTTCCGGCGTACCATCAGCCGGTGATGAAGCGACGGTAGTGCGTGACGAGAAAAAAGCGCGCGAAGTGGCATTGCACCGCCAAGGAAAATTCCGTGAAGTAAAACTGGCTCGTCAGCAAAAAGCCAAGTTGGAAAATATGTTTACCAACATGACCGAAGGCGATGTTGCCGAAGTGAATATTGTGGTGAAAGCCGATGTTCAAGGTTCGGTCGAAGCAATTTGCCAATCCTTGGTTGAATTGTCGACCGATGAAGTGAAAGTGAAAATTGTTGGCTCCGGTGTTGGTGGAATCTCAGAAACCGATGCAACCTTGGCAGCAGCGTCGAATGCGATTCTGGTTGGTTTCAATGTGCGTGCCGATGCTTCTGCCCGCCGTGTGGTGGAATCGGAAAATATCGATTTGCGTTATTACTCGGTGATCTATGATTTGATCAACGAAGTGAAAGCCGCGATGAGTGGCATGTTGGCGCCGGAATTCAAGCAGCAAATTATCGGCTTGGCAGAAGTGCGTGATGTATTCAAATCACCTAAACTGGGTGCGATTGCTGGTTGTATGGTCACAGAAGGGGTGGTGAAACGTAATAATCCGATTCGGGTTCTGCGTGATAACGTGGTGATCTATGAAGGTGAACTGGAATCATTACGTCGCTTTAAAGATGATGTCAACGAAGTGCGTAACGGCATGGAGTGCGGTATCGGGGTTAAAAACTACAATGATGTTCGCGTCGGCGACCAAATTGAAGTATTTGAAACGATTGAGGTTAAGCGCAGTATTTAATCGTATCATAATAATACGAGCGTTATGACAAAAGTAGGGGCGGATATACAATCTGCCCCTACGTTGCCTCATCAAATATCTTTGTCAAGAAACCGAGGCGATCATTTGATCGCCTTTTGCATAAACAAAGGAAAATAAAATGGCGAGAGAATTTAGCCGTTCGCAGCGAGTGGCGCAAGAGATAAAAAAAGAGATCGCAGTAATTTTGCAGCGTGAAGTGAAAGATCCGCGTATCGGCATGGTAACCGTGTCTGATGTAGAGCTTTCGCGTGATTTGGTGTATGCCAAAGTATTTGTCACGTTCTTGTTCGATCAAGATCAGGAAGCGGTAAAAAATGGTATGGAAGGGCTGCATCAGGCGTCCGGTTATATTCGTTCATTACTTGGCAAGGCGATGCGGTTGCGAATTGTACCGGAATTGCGTTTTGAATACGACAATTCGTTGGTCGAAGGGATGCGGATGTCAAACTTAGTCAGCCAAGTGTTGAATGAAGACAAAGCCAAACATAAAGATGATAGTGAATAAACGGAAAAATTGTGTCTAAACCAAGAAAACGAGGGCGTGATATTGACGGTATCGTGCTGCTCGATAAACCACAAGGGTTGAGCTCCAACGATCTGTTGCAGAAAGTCAAACGTCTGTATCAAGCCAATAAAGCCGGGCATACCGGTGCTTTGGATCCGCTGGCAACCGGAATGTTGCCGATCTGCTTGGGCGAAGCGACCAAGTTTTCTCAATTTCTGTTGGATGCTGATAAACGCTATCGTGTCACCGCAAAATTGGGAGAGCGCACCGACACCTCCGACGCCGAAGGACAAGTGGTTGCCGAGCGTGAAGTCAAGTGCGGTCTGGAGCACATTTTGGCGGCGCTACCGCACTTCCGTGGTGAGTTGCAACAAGTGCCGACCATGTTTTCGGCCTTGAAACACCAAGGCAAACCGTTGTACGAATATGCCCGTGCCGGCATTACGGTTGAACGTGAAGCTCGCCCGATTACGATTTTTGAATTGGAATTTATTGATTATCAAGCGCCATTTTTAACCCTTGAGGTACATTGTTCAAAAGGTACTTATATTCGGACTTTGATTGACGATCTCGGTGAATTTCTCGGCTGTGGCGCACACGTTACCGTGTTGCACCGAAGTGCGGTGGCGAATTACCCAACCCAGTCGATGGTGACGCTGCAGACCCTGCAACAACTGGCGGAACAGCAAGCGTTGAACTTATTGGATCAACATTTGTTGGCGGCAGATACTGCGGTGGCAAACTTGGCAAAAATCGATCTGAACCCAGAACAGACCCGAGCAATCAGCTTTGGGCAGCGGCTGCGTTTTGATAATCCGCAACAGCTACAAGGGCAAGTGCGGTTGTACAGCGATCAAGGGCGTTTTTTAGGCGTGGCAGAAGTGGACCAATACAGCGTGATTCACCCGAAACGGCTGGTGACTCAGTTTTTAGTCTAGCCCTAATTCAATTTGATATCGATAAAAAAGCCAAATCTGGGTTACAGATTTGGCTTCAATCTTTCCATCAGTTAGATAATTAACCTCTACTGCTGTGTTTCATAATCCGTTCTTTCGTGCGCTGCCATTCTCGGTCTTGGATCGCATCACGCTTATCATGTTGCTTTTTACCTTTTGCCAAGCCGATTTTGACTTTTGCCCAAGCATTTTTCCAATATAAGGAGAGGGCGACGATGGTGAAGCCGTCACGGTTGGCTTTGCCGAACAAATTGTCCAGCTCTCGTTTGCTGAGCAGCAATTTGCGGGTGCGGGTCGGATCAGCGACCACATGGGTAGAGGCAACATTCAACGGGGTGATCATTGCACCGAACAGATAGGCTTCACCGTCTTTGAAAATTACATAACTGTCACTGATATTTGCTTTGCCGGCACGCATTGACTTGACTTCCCAGCCTTGCAGCGACAAACCGGCTTCGATCTCTTCTTCAATAAAATAGTCGTGGCGCGCTCTTTTATTGAGGGAGATGGTGTTGGAACCGACTTTTGGTTTTTTCTTGGTCATTATTTTTCTGCTTCAAAGTCATTTAGTTAAAAGATAGCGCAAATTGTATCAATAAGTCGACAAAGCATAAAGGAAAAAGCGCAATAAAATTTCAACAGAGCCTAGGGTCTGTTGATCTTTGTTTATATTTTGAGTTGTTGTTTTAAAATGAGCACAATCTAGGCGTAAGCCGAAATCAATAGTGTGACTATTGATGAGGATTACAACGACGAGTATGCTCATTTTAAACACAATCCAGAGGACTATGACTCTTTTTCGCCACTACTTTTCGTACTACAGCGGCGTTAAAAGTCGTTCGTTTAGAATGACTAAACTTCACAACTTTTGCCTTATTTATTTGCAAAACAAAAGAGTGGCGAAAAATAGTCTATAGCTCAAATTAT
>VDHG01000061.1 GCA_006228005.1 Testudinibacter crocodili | reverse complement strand
AATATGGGATGAAAATGTTTGAAAGGAGAGTGAGAGATACGAGGTGCTAAAGGATATGGTTGTTTTTTTTAAGATGTGTATAATGGACAGGTTTATAATTTGAGCTATAGACGTTTTTTCGCCACTCTTTTCGTCAATATAAAGAAAGTCGTGAAGTTTAGTCATTCTAAACCAACGGCTTTTAACGCCATAGTGGCAAAAAAATAGTGGCAAAAAATAGTTGCGAAAAGCCGTGGCGAAAAAGCGTCATAGTCCTGCGGATTGTGTTTAAAATTAGCACACTCGTCGTTGTAACCCTCATCAATAGTCCCGCTATTGATTTCGGCCTACGCCTAGATTGTGCTAATTTTAAACGACAACTCAAAATATAAACAAACATCAACAAACCCTAACATAAAATAAAGTTCAGGCGCAAAGTTTAAAATTCTCCCCTTGCTTTTGCAACAGTTAATCATCAATCTGCCACATTAATCCGCCAAATCAAGCAATTTATTTCAAAATACGCTGCAACTGCTCTGCTTGTTGCTGATCAATTTTCGCCAGTTTTTGCAATGCGATGTCTTTTCGTGTTTGATCGTGGGCTTGATGAGCACAAAGTGCGGTATTTTCATAAGTTTGTGCCAAACGGTAATAATCAGGGCTGGCAAGTGCGGTTTCAAAATGGTAAAAAGCATCGCTAAATCGACCCTGTTGACATAGAAATGCGCCATAATTGTTGTGGGCATCGCCCTGCTTGGAGTCTTTTTGCAGTGCAATTTGATAATAATTTTCTGCTTGGTTGAGGTTGCCGATTAACTGGTAGTAATGTGCCGACACCAGATACGGCAAATAGTAATCCGGACTGTGTTGCAGTGCCTTGTCCAAGCTCTGTTTTGCCGCTTCATACTGATGCTGCTGCAAATAGCCCAATGCAACCTGCACTCGTGCATATGCCGCTCGCTGACTTTCGCTGTTTTGCGGCGGTGTGGCACAGCCGCCTAACCAAAGTGCGCTCATCAGGGATAAAAATGTCATTTTCTTCGCTACATTTTGTTTAAAACTGCTCATGTTTTCTCCCTTGATGATTGTTTTTGATGATAGTCAGCTAAGCCTGTTTAATTGAAATTGCCTCGCCAAACGCTTTTTTATTCATGGCCTGCTTCATTGTGCGCTTAGTGCGGTCAATCACCTCACCCGCCAATTGTCCGCATGCAGCATCAATATCATCACCACGGGTTTTGCGCACAATTACGGTTAAACCATATTCCATCAGCACTTTTTGGAAACGGTCAATCCGAGTGTTGGAGCTCTTGCTATACGGCGCTTCCGGGAACGGATTCCACGGAATCAAATTCACTTTGCACGGAATATTTTCCAGCACCTTCGCCAATTGATGCGCATGTTCCGTGCCGTCATTAACATGATCGAGCATCACATATTCAATCGTCACTTTGCCGTGGTTAGCTTTTGAACTGGCTAAATAACGGCTGACTGAATCCATCAACATTTTTATATTGTATTTTTTGTTAATCGGCACGATCTCATCGCGCAATTCATCGTTCGGTGCGTGCAAAGACACTGCTAGTGCCACGTCGATCATTTCCGGTAATTTATCCAATGCGGGTACCACACCCGAAGTGGACAACGTCACACGGCGTTTGGATAGACCATAACCAAAATCGTCCAACATTATTTCCATTGCCGGGATCACATTGCTGACATTCAACAACGGTTCGCCCATGCCCATCATCACCACGTTGGTAATCGGGCGTTCACCGGTCACGCCAAAATTCCCGATAATTTTAGAAGCGCGCCACACCTGCCCGATAATTTCCGACACGGTTAAATTGCGGTTAAAGCCCTGTTGCGCAGTGGAACAAAAAGTGCATGCCAAAGCACAGCCCACTTGCGACGACACACACAAAGTGGCACGATCATTTTCTGGAATATACACCGTTTCGACCTGTTGATCGCCGACTTGCATCGCCCATTTGATGGTGCCGTCGGCGGAGCGCTGTTCTTCCGACACCTCTGGCGCACGAATTTCCGCCACCGCCTTGAGTTTTTCACGCAACACTTTGTTAATATTGGTCATATTATCAAAGTTATCTTCGCCGAAGTGGTAAATCCACTTCATCAGTTGATCGGCACGGAATGGCTTTTCGCCCAGTCCTTGCAAAAATTCGCGCAATGCTTTGCGATTTAGATCCAGTAAATTAGTTTTGTTTGTCATGATGATTCACGCCTCGTTATTACACATTACGGCTCGTCGGCAGGATACCGAAAAGGTGCTATTTAAGAAGTCGGCGATTTTACTGGCTTCATGCAAATTAATCTAGTTTTTTTAGGCGAATTTTGCTAGTAACCGCTCTTTTTTTCTCGATCCGGATCGCAAAACTGAATCGCCATCGTATGGTTGATTAAAAAGATGGTGTTCAACCATAAATTCGCTTAAACTTTCGGCTAAGCCTTGAAATTAACATTTTGATAACCATTTTAGTTTAGTGTTAAGATCTGTTGATGTTTGTTTATTCTATAGGAGTGTTTTGATTATGATGCGAATTATTCTGTTCTTGTTGACCAACATGGCAGTGTTGTTTGTTTTTAATATTATTTTGACCCTGACCGGCATTCAAGCGCAAGATGCCACTGGATTATTAATTCTTGCTGCCCTGTTTGGCTTTGGCGGCTCCTTGGTTTCGCTGTTTATGTCAAAATCGATGGCAAAAAGAGCGGTCGGCGCACAAGTGATCACCCAACCACGCAACGAACAAGAACAATGGCTGCTCTACACCGTGCAAGCGCAGGCGCGCAAAGCGGGTTTACCGATGCCGGAAGTGGCTATTTATCACTCAGCCGATGTGAACGCGTTTGCAACCGGTGCCAGTAAAAAGAATTCATTGGTTGCGGTCAGCACCGGTTTATTGAATAGCATGACCCGTGACGAAGCAGAAGCCGTACTGGCGCATGAGGTCAGCCATATCGCCAATGGCGACATGGTCACGATGACCTTATTACAAGGCGTATTAAATACCTTTGTGATTTTCGTCTCACGCATGATTGCGAAAGTCGTTGCCAGCAACCGTGATGGTGAAACCAGCAGCGGTATGTACTTTATGGTGGCGATGGTGTTGGAAGTGGTGTTTGGTTTTCTTGCCAGTATTATTGCGATGTGGTTCTCCCGTTACCGTGAATTTCACGCCGACGCAGGTTCAGCTGAATTAGTCGGTAAACAAAAAATGATTGCCGCCTTAAAACGGCTACAAAGCTTGCATGAACCGCAACAATTGGAAGGCGAACTGGCGGCATTTGCAATTAACGGCAAACGTGGCAACGCCTTGGCGGCACTGTTTATGAGTCATCCACCTTTAGAAAAACGGATTGAAGCGCTGCAAAAACTGAATTAAGATAACCGCACTTTGTGCATACTTATTGATTGAGGGGCTGATTTCAGCCCTTTTTTGCTGCTTTAACTTTCACTTTTTAGCGATATTTGGACATTAATGATGGAACATGACTACCACGCTCTGATCAACATCTTCAACCGCTGTTTTTATGCCGACTATAATACAAAACTAGAAAAAGGCGGCGACGAACCGATTTATCTGCCCGCCGATGCAAACCGCACTTACCACTCCATTCAATTTGCCCACGGTTACTACAGCAGTGCTCTGCATGAAATTGCCCACTGGTTGGTTGCCGGGCGCAATCGTTGGCATTTGGAGGATTTTGGATATTGGTACGAACCGGACGGCAGAAGCGAAGAACAACAACGGTTATTTGAAACCGTTGAAGTGAAACCACAAGCGATTGAATGGATTCTTTCCACAGCTGCCGGCAAACGTTTTTTCGCCAGTGCCGACAACCTCAACGGAGAAGCCGGCGACAGCCGACCGTTTAAACGTGCGGTTTACGCTCAAGTTTGCCATTATGCCGAAAACGGATTGCCAAAGCGCGCTGAAACCCTACGCCAAGCATTGTGCCAATTTTACGGCACTGAAAACCGAATTGATTTATCCTACTTTGATCCGGACAAAATCTAAAAATAAAGGCGGGGATAAACCCGCCTTATTTGCTGATAAATGACATCGTCACCTGTTACTGTTTTTCGTTGACTTTTTCGTTGACTAAAGTCTTGCCGTTCAATTCACCGGTTAAACTGTGCAAGAAATCAACCATATCACTGACATCTTGCTGTGGCAATGTTACCCCGCTTTGATATTTCAGCATCATTTCCACCGCTTGTTGCAGATTCTCGGCTTTGGCATCATGGAAATATGGACCGGTTAACGCAATATTTCTCAAGCTCGGTACTTTAAAACGGTGTTTATCGCGCGGATCCTGAGTTTGAGAGAAACGACCATTATCATCTGCCGTCAGCGGTGTGCCACGATCAGCAAAATAATTGGCTTTAGTGCCCATCAATTCATAAGAGTTCCCGCCCATATTGATACCACTGTGGCAGGTGTCACATTTATACTGCTGAAACAGCGCATAGCCGTGCTGCTGACTGGCGGTCAGGGCGCTTGCATCGCCTTTTAAATAGCGGTCAAATGGGCTGTTTGGTGTAATCAAGGTTTTTTCAAACTCAGCGATTGCATTGGTAATATTGTCGCCACTGAAACCATCCGGATAGACTTGTAAAAATGCCGATTTTAATTCAGTATCTTGCTCTAATTTAGCAATGATTTCCGCCCAATCTTTTGAGCCCATTTCGACTGGATTAAATGGAGGACCGCCGGCTTGATCCGCCAGTGTTGCTGCCCGACCATCCCAGAACTGTACAAAGTTAAAGGCAGCATTGTACACCGTTGGTGCATTGATGCCGCCCTTTTGTCCGTGAATCCCGGTGGATGTAGCCAGATTATCGACCCCACCGCTATTTAAACCATGGCAGCTTGCACAAGATACTGTGTCATCGCCGGAAAGTGCGGTGCTGTGGAATAACAGATTTCCCAAAGCGACTTTAGCAGGATCGGTTTTAAGGCTATCTGGAATCGGTTGAATAAAGCGATCTGCTGAAACGCCCTGGGTATTGCTCGGTAACAAATGATCTTTACGCTGTTGGCGAATCCAGTCTAATAACACTTTCTGTTCTTCTGCATTCAATGACGAACCCCAGTGCAGATGCACAAACGATTTAGTCGGCATTTCATCATTAATCACTACCCTCTCCAATTTAGCCAGTGCGGTGGCGGAAATTTGCTGCGGATTATCCAGATGATCGACAATTTCACTCAACAGAAAATGATCCAGTGCTTTGTTGATATCGTTTTGCATCACACTATTAATCACCGGTAGATTAATATAGAAAGGCACTTCAGCATTTGGGCTATGGCAATATTGACATTGGTTATCATATAACACTCTTTCTACCAATTTTGCAGCAGGATCTTTAACCGCACTTTGTGCTAGCAGCTTCTCTTTTTGTTGATTATCGAAATGATTGATATATGCCACTGTTGCCAAAAAGCCAGCAACACCAAGACCAACGAGCGATAAGACCAGTTTTTTATTCATAAAATAGCACTCCTCACAGGGTAAAATAATGAAACTACAACTTAGGAGGTAGTTTCCCTTATTTGCATCATGGTTTTATTGATTAATATCAATAATTTTAATTTGTAAAACCTATTGTTTTAATAGTTATAATTTTTGTGTGGATTTAGTGTTATAATTTTGCAATATCATATTGTATGATTTATATACAAGCCTATCACTTTTCCTAAAATTGTAGGGACTATCATGCCATTTAAATTAAATCCACTTTCTGCGCTTATCATCACCTGCTTTATTCCGGCTTACACTGTCGCTTCAGTCGTTCGTTCGGATATCCCGTATCAGACTTACCGAGATTTCGGTGAAAATAAAGGTCAGTTTCGCCCTGGCGCTGTCAATTTGCCGATTTATGGTAAAAATGGTGAGTTGATCGGCATTTTAGACAAAGCACCGATGATCGATTTTAGTGCAGCCAGTAAAGAAGGCGTAGGTACATTGGTTGCACCGCAATATTCAGGCAGTGTTAAACATAATGTCGGTTATACCGGATTGCAGTTTGGCGGCACCGGCAATAATCCTGACTATTTACGTCATACTTATCAAATGGTTGATCGCAATAACCACAGTAGTCTGGATTACCATACACCGCGCTTGCATAAATATGTGACTGAAGTCGCACCAGCGAATATTCTCGGACTTGATAGAGATGCCTATTTGGATCAAACTCGTTTTCCGGTGCTATACCGCACCGGCAGTGGTACTCAATATGTTCGTGATCCCGAATGGAATACCACTTGGTTGGCTTACGCCTACGATTATTTAATTGGTGGAACCGTCAGTACATTGTATAAACCGGGTTATCCGCAAGAGGTGCGGGCTAATTCTGGGCTATTATATAATTTAGAAAATAGCCCACTAACGACTTATGGTGCGTCCGGTGACAGTGGTTCAGGCTTATATGCTTGGGACACTCAAAGCCAGCAGTGGATTCTGATCGGCTTTCAAATGGGAAGCTGGGGGGAAAAAGCGACTGCCACGAATGCCGTTACTAATTGGGTGGTTTATCAAACCGCCTATAACCAAGGGGTATATGCAGAAGATACCGATCCTGCAGTGAACAATACTCAAAATTTAGTTTGGGCCAATAACAGCGATGGCAAAACCAGCCGTTTTAGCCAAAATGATAAAAGCTGGACATTACATGTAAAAGATACCACTCTGCCCGATAGTTATAGTGGTGGTTATAATGCTGCCATGAATGCCGGTAAAAATATCACCTTAAACGGCAACGGCGGCAACATTTTATTGCAAAGCAGCATTAATCAAGGCGCCGGTGGCTTAACCTTTAATAATAATTATGGGGTAACCCCAGAAAGCAACCAAACTTGGCAAGGAGCAGGGATTATTGTCAATGCGGGGAAAACCGTAGAATGGCAAGTGAATGGTGTGGAAAATGACTTTTTGCACAAATTGGGCAGCGGTACTTTGCGAATCAATGCCAAAGGTAAAAACTTGGGCAGTTTAAGTGCGGGGGATGGCATCACGGTGTTAGCTCAGCAAGCGGATGAAAACGGTGCCCAGCAAGCATTTGACAAAGTGCGGTTAGCCAGTGGTCGTCCAACAGTGGTATTGCAGGATGACAAGCAGGTCAATCCGAATAATATCTACTTTGGTTATCGCGGTGGACGTTTGGATCTCAACGGTAATAACCTAAGTTTTATTCAAATTCATAATGTGGATAATGGTGCGCAACTGGTTAATCATAACGCAGAAAAAGCGGCTAATATCAGGGTAACCGGTGAAGCTGAAGTGGTATTTAATACAAGAAATAACAACCAACGCGGCACCCCTAACACGCTGTATAAACACATCAACCGCAGCGGTAACGCAGAATATTGGTATCTCAAAACGAGCACCTATACCTTTTACCCAGGGGCAGCAGGCAATTGGGCTTGGGATTATCTGGGTAATGACGAAGCTCAAGCTATCGAACGCTATTTAACACGGAAAAATGCCTTGCTATCGCCCATGTTTCAAGGTGTCTTAGGCGAAACCGATGCAAGCAAAACCAATGGTAGCTTGAATTTCAGTTACACCGCACCATCGGCTTCCTCAATCTATACGCTATCCGGCGGCAGCAACCTCAACGGTGAAATCAAGGTTGATAAAGGCACATTGCTATTATCCGGCTACCCAACCTTACATGCCGAAGATGTCACCGGCGACAGGGCCGGTTATGTGTGGCGTAAAGATGTAGTCATTGACAATGATTGGGTGACCAGTCACTTTAAAGCTGACACCTTCAAAGCAACCGCTGGCGCTACCTTGCAATTAGGCAACTATGCGAATTTAGAAGGGAATATCGTCGCTGACAATAACAGCAACGTCAGTTTAGGCTACAGCAAAGGAGATAACGGATGGAACAACAGTTGGAAATGTACCCGTAGTGACAGTAGCGGTGTCGTCAGCTGTAGCCAAACCGCACTTAGTGATGCACTTTACGCCGATCTTCCTTACGCCAGCGTGAAAGGTAATATTATCTTAGGTGAGAACGCCAATTTAAATTTTGGCAAAACCCAATATCAAGGACAGATTCAAGCCGCCGCAAACAGCAACACGCATCTGATGCGCGACGCTAGCTGGACCATGAGCGGCAATAGTACCCTTGGAAATTTATCACTCGATGCCGGATCAGTAGTGAAATTGAATGGTAATCCGCAAAGCGGCAATTTTAACACCCTAACTGTCAATAGTAATTTAAGTGGTGATGGGCGTTTTGAATTGAACAGTACTTTTGCCGATCTAAAAAGTGACAGGGTCATTGTCAATGGTTTAGCCAGTGGTAATTATACCCTTGCCTTACATGACAGCCTGAAAGATCCAACCAGTAAAGTTAATCTGCTACCCTTACTGACGTTAAATAACACTACACAAAATTGGGCAAATGTGACGGCTACGCTTGAAAACGGCCACCTCGATCTCGGCGCTTACCGTTACACATTACAGCACATTGATAACCATTTTGCCCTGTACAATGCGCTACTACCGGATATTATCGCTAAAGAAAAAGCAGAAGCGGAAGCCAAAGCGGCTGCTG
>VDHG01000060.1 GCA_006228005.1 Testudinibacter crocodili | reverse complement strand
TTTTGTCTACTATGCCGCATTTCAACTATTTGAAATATAAACAAACATCAACAGACCCTATTGATTAACATATACCGCACTTATGATTTACTGATAAGTGCGGTATATTCAATTATTATGCGCTTCTCATACGGCGGATCAACATCGTTGCACAGCCAAATCCAAGTAAACTGAACGCGGACATAATATAAAAAACATTATTGTAGCCGGTAATGCCGGGATAATTATCCAGCATATAGCCGTATAGCGTATAGCCGAACATTGACGGCATATAACCGATTAAACAACCTAACGCCATAGAAGAACCGGCATATTCTCTTGGCACACCGATCTCCTCCATCGGCGCAAAAAAGACCGCTCTTTGCGTAAAAATAATCGCACCGAAGCCTAATGTTGCCGTCATGCCGAGATAAACACTCATTGATTCGTGCGGCAATTGAATAAAAAGGATCATACTGACAAACGCCACGATAAATGCAGTTTGCAAATATCTTAACGGCGAGTGGAATACTTTATCCGATAAAAAACCGCCGAGCGGCCCGCCAATCATTTTTAAACCGTATTGGTTGATAATGCCGTAAGCGCCGACTAATGCGACCGGTAAACCGTAAATATCTTTTAAGAATGGGATAAAATAAGTCAGACCGGTATAGGAAGAATACACAAAGAAAATAACAAATGCAGCGAGCCAAGTATTAACATCTTTAATCACATAAAGAATACCACTGAAAACTTTCGCATTGGCTGACTTGTCTCTAGCGGTGACTTTAATGTGATCTTCGTCGCCGACCAAGAAATAAGTTACTACGCCGACAAGTGCGGTCATGAATGTATAGTAGAGAATACCCGCTTGCATACCGGCTTTGCCTTCACCGAACAAGACAAAGATACCCAAGGCGCCGAAAGCGACAATCACATCGACAACGCCGCGCCCGGCCTCTAAAAAGCCGAATAATCTGCCTTGGTCCTCTTTTGTGCCGAGTAACCGTACCGCTTTGAGTAGCACTGGCCAATAGACGACTTCTCCAAAAAAAGCCAGTCCGGCAAACGCAAAAACATAGCCAGTAAATGAAGGAAGCGTGGATAGGTAAAGTCCGCAAGCAGCAACCCCCAACAGCCCTGCCGGCAGCAAATATTTTTTTGAAAAACGATCAGCGAGATACATTGAGAAAAAATAGCCGATTGTTTGTACAATAGCATAAAAAGTGAAACCTAAACCGATTTCGGTATTGCTCAACCCCCAATCTTGCTGCATCGGCACATAGAAAACATCTTTAATGCTAGAAAGTTTATAAATCGTACCGCCGCCAAGTACCAAAAAGCCCAGTTGTACCCATTTGTTGGCAAATAATCCTGTTGTTCTGTCCATCATTATGCTCTCCCCAGATAAGCGACGGCTTCTATTTCGACGAGTGCATCTTTAGGCAAACGTGAAACTTCAACGCAGGAGCGGGCAGGATATTCATTCTCGAAGTAATCCGCATAGATCCGATTAAACGAATTAAACCGCTCAATATCTGTTAAAAAACAGGTTGTTTTTACAATATCTTTTTTACAGCCGCCAGCTGCCGTTAAAATAGCTTCCAGATTTTTTAGCGCTTGGTGGGTCTGTTCTTCGATAGCGCCAGCAACCATGTTGCCGGTGTCTGCTGTAATCGGTATGCAACCTGAAATATACAGCCAGTCCTTAACTTTGACTGCTTGCACATAAGGTCCGATCGCCGGTGGCGCAAGTGCGGTGTGGATAATCTGTTTCATTATTTTTCCTTAACAATATTTTTGTTTTAAGTGATGTAGGGCATCAATTGAGATTTTCAGCCCATCCAATTGTGCTTGAGTAAGGATGGCCTGTGCTTGTGAAGAAATTTTGTGGGGATAATAGTAGTCTAAAGGTTTGATTAGGCTCTCGGCGAAAGGGGGCAGTTTGATTTGAAAAGCACCGCTAAAAGTATCCATGCCTCCCGTACCTTTCGGGCGTGCAAAATTGGCGCAATAGGGATAGCAATTTTCGATATTGATGTGTGTAATCGGAGAATCTTCCAGTAAAATTTTAAAACATTGATCAATATCGATGCTTCCCTGCCCGATAGGTACGCCGCATACAACTGGAGTATCATCATGCATGATCACGATGTGATCTTTAAAATGGGTGGAATAGGTATAAGGCGCCAGTGCTTTGACCGCTTCAACCGGATCTTCCCACGCCATCATAGAATTACCAATATCGCAATGTGCGCCGACCCATTGACTGTTTACCGCTTCGATAATACGGATAATTTCTTGTGATGTTTCGTGTTCGTGATTTTCCAATGCCAATTTAATGCGGTATTTCTTAAGTAACGGTACGATCGCTTTGAGTTGAGTCGGGGCTTTGGCCATCCGTTGCGGATTAAATTTACCGCTGCTGACATAGGTTCGCACCACATCGGCTCCCAGTTCATTGGCAATTTTCAATGCTGGCGCTAAACTTTCCGTATCACAAAATCGGGTATCTATTTCGCAATAAAGATTATACTTTTCAATCGTTTCCCTTATGCGGTGCAAATAGGTTTTTTGATCACCGTCTAGCACGCCGAATTGCGGATGAAGATTCAGGTCGGGAATAATATTTAATTCGACGCCGCTCAATCCCAATTCCCATGTTTTTTGAATAAAAGAGAATACATCCATTTGCCGATGTTGAAAAAGAAGATGGCAAGACTCTGTTTCCAATCCGAATTTCATTGCTGACTCCCTATGCGCCGGAACAATTGCGTAAGTGTAAATATACGGTGTGGGTTGAAATTCCCAATAAATTGGCAATGGCTTTGGTTGCCCCCTTCAATTCGAACAGCCCCTGCTGGTAAAGCTCGGCGATAATTAGTTTATTTTTATTATTTACACCGATAGTCGGATCATGGTTGATTCTGCTGATGACTTTCTCAACCGTCTGATTAAATAAGTCGTCGATATTCTCTGCAAACAGTTCCCCGTTTTTAATTTCGTGGTTTTTAATGTCATGGGCTGCCGCCGATTGCGCTTGAGCCGTATTTGTACTCAATAAAAAAGACATAAAATCGTGTAATGGTGTATCAAGGCTTAAATTGACACAGAGCAACCCGATAATGCGATCGTTTTCACCCAGCACGGCTTGGGTGATGGAGCGCATTTTTTGTCCATTTTTAGAATGGGTAAAATAGGCATCGGTCACAAATGTCTTTTCTTCCGTCATCTGTTTCAACATATTTAAGGCCGTGCTGGTGATAGGTGCGCCGACCGCTCTATCGGTCAAATGAGAATTCACTATCTTGATCACCGAGCATTGCAAATCGGCTAAAGAGTGCAGCACCACTTCGCAATCATTGCCCAATAGATTTTTTAGCATCGTCAAAACCGGTTCCTGCGAGCGCAAAATCTGTTTATCAACCAGTGTTAAAGGATAGGTTAGTGTTGGAAAATCCCGTGTTTGATTTAGTTGTACCATGTTACTCACTCAAATATTTTTTATTGAAAATCATAAAATCAATTAAAGTTGATTTTATGTCTTTATACAATCAACTTTAATTGATTATGTGATCATGATCGAAGAATAGTTGTATGGAGATACAGGGGATAAGCGGAAAATTATGGTGAGATTGCTAAACGGCAATAAGAAGAAATAAAAATAAGAAAAAGCCGAATAGAAATATTCATTCTGATTCGGCTGTTCTAACGCTTTTAGAATATTAAACTCAGGCTAATTAAACCGCGCCTCTCCGACTTTTTGCATAAGTATCGAACGATACTGCGAGGATAATAATCGCGCCCATGATGATTTGTTGGTAGTAGGCGGAGACGTCCATTAGCACTAATCCGTTGATCAGGACACCCATGATAATCGAGCCGAAGATGGTGCCGGTGATGCGGCCATAGCCGCCCATTAGTGAGGTGCCGCCGATGACCACGGAAGCGATAACCCGTAGCTCAAATGCCACCCCGGCAACGGATTCGGCGCTGCCTAAGCGGGCGCTTAAGATAAAACCAGCCAGACCTGCCAGTGCGCCGATGACCACATAGACGCTGATCAAAGTGCGGTTGATGTTGACACCAGCCAAGCGAGCGGCTTCTGGGTTGCCGCCGACGGAATAGACATAGCGTCCCCAGCGGGTTTTGTGTAGTGCGATATAGCCGAGAATGGCGACAATGGCAAAGATCACCACCGGAACCGGCACCCCTAGCAGATCACCACGCCCCCACCAGCGGTAGCCTTGGTCAAAACCGGCGATCGGCGCACCGTCGTTAATCACCAAGGTCAGACCACGCCAAATAGTCATGCCGCCTAAGGTGACGATAAACGGTGGAATTTTCAATTTGGTCACGCCTAAGCCATGCAGCCAGCCGATGAAAGTTCCCATCGCCAAACAGATTCCCAAGCCGACTAACCAACTCATGCCGCCCCAAGCACCGGGTTCGACAGTGACGGTGTTGTCGCCTTTAATCACGTGGGCGGCAAAAATTGCACACACCGCCAGCACTGAGCCGACGGAAAGGTCAATTCCTGCAGTTAAAATCACGAAAGTCATGCCGACCGCCATGATGCCGAAAATCGATACTTCGGTCAGGATGTTAAAGATATTGCGTTCAGATAAAAACGCACTGTTTTGGAATTGGAAAAAGATAATCAAAAATACCAGAAAAACCAGCACCCCAAATCGCTCGAAAAAGGCAATCGGGTCTTTTTTACCATTTTCGTCCACAATTCCTAAATTTTTTAGCATGTTCTCAAACATAATACTTTCCTTATCTTACAAGGCTGCTTAATGCCGGTTTACACCGATCGCCATCATTGACATCAATTTTTCTTCGGTGGCATCATCACCGTGGATCTCACCGGTCACTTTTCCTTCCGAAAGGGTGATAATCCGGTCGGAAATCGCCATGATTTCCGGCAAGTCGGAGGAGATCACCAGCACGGCAACCCCTTTTTTCGCCATATCGAACAGCACTTGATGCACTTCGGATTTTGCGCCGACATCAATGCCGCGCGTCGGTTCGTCAACAATTAATACTTTTGGATTTAATGACATACAGCGGGCAAGAATAATTTTCTGTTGATTTCCGCCGGATAGTTTGCGCGCTTCCAAGGAGGTGCTTGCCATTTTGATACTGAGTGCTTGACGGTAGGATTCGATCAAATCCGTCTCACGGTTCTCATTCACAAACCATTTCATGGTGAGCAGATTTTTTAAATTGGAAAGCGTCATATTGGTGCGAATCGGTAAGCCGAGCACCAGTCCCTCTTTTTTACGGTCTTCCGGCACCAGCGCAACACCTAGATCCAGCGCTTCCAATGGGGAGTTGGCATGATAAGATTTGCCGTTGAGGGTTATTTCGCCTGATTGGTAGTGATCGGCGCCAAACAGGCAACGCGCAATTTCGGTTCGTCCTGCACCGACCAGGCCGGCGATCCCCAACACTTCACCTTGATGGATGTCGAAACTGACATCGTGCAGTGCAATACCGTGTGGATCCATTTGTGGTTTTTCTTTTTTTAGATGACGGACGGATAGCACCACCGGTTTATCTTTATGTTGGGTTTCGCTTGACGGGCGGCGGTTGAAGATGACATTACGTCCGACCATCATACGGATAATTTCATCTACATTAGTTTCGGCAACGTTGCCTTCACCGGTATATTTGCCGTCTTGGAAAACGGTGAAACGATCGCATAGCGCAAATACTTCGTTGAGGCGGTGGGTGACATAAATAATGCTGACCCCGCGGGATTTTAGATCACGCACAATTTGATGCAGGGTTTCCACCTCTTTATCGCTCAATGCCGCAGAGGGTTCGTCCATGATAATTAGCTTGGCATTCAAGGTTAAAGCACGGGCAATTTCAACCATTTGTTGTTGTGCGACGCTCAATTGCGCCACCTGTGCATTGGGTGAGATATTGAGTTTGAGATTATCCAGCACCATTTTGGCTTCTTGTTCGAGATTTTTGCGATCAACAAAGATGCCTTTGGTTAATGGTTCACGCCCAAGGAAAAAATTCTCCGCTACCGTCATATTCGGCAACAGATTGAACTCTTGATAAATAGTGACGATGCCTTGTAGCTGTCTGGCGTGCGGGCTGTC
This sequence comes from Testudinibacter crocodili, assembly GCA_006228005.1. GTDB lineage: Bacteria > Pseudomonadota > Gammaproteobacteria > Enterobacterales > Pasteurellaceae > Chelonobacter. Next base: position 3,958 of record VDHG01000060.1, on the reverse strand, counting down.
GTTGATATCCAAGGTTTTACCATTGAAAATGATCTCGCCACTGGTTTGCGGCTGTGCACCGGATAAGGCTTTCAGCAAGGTAGATTTTCCGGCACCGTTTTCACCCAACAAGGCATGGACTTCCCCGGCAGCAACCTGTAATTTCACACCGTTCAGTGCCAAGATGCCTGAAAAACTTTTGGTAAGATTCTGGACTTTTAATAAAGGGGCTGACATATAGACCTCTCAGATCCGGCTGCAATATGCTGGATAGTGCAGCCGGAAATTGATTTATTTCACTTCTCCGATTCGCTCTGCGTCATTTAAGTTACTTTGCGTGATCACCGTCGGGGCGAAATCCAGTCCTTTAACCTCTGCACCACCGCGCGCTTTGGCGACGACTTGCTCAAGTGCGGTTTTGACCGCATAACTTGGGCGTTGATCGGCAGTAGCGTATAACCAACCCTCTTTAATACGAGACAAAGCTTCCGGGCCGGCATCAAATCCGGTGACCAAAATATCACCGGCTTTATAGCCAAGTCCGTTCAGCGCTTCAATTGCCCCTAAAGCCATATCGTCGTTAGCGGCTAAAATAACATCCGGTTTTTGTTTCAGGGTTGGTAGCACACTTTCAATAATCCGCAATCCTTCGGAACGTAACCAATTGCCGGTTTGATCGACTAAAATGTTGTATTTGCCATCTTTTAACCCATCACGAATGCCGTTCATCCGTTCGATATTGGAGCTGGATCCTGGTTGTCCGGTTAGCAAAATGATATTGGCACCGTCCGGGAATTTTCCTTTCACGACGTTGGCGATTTCTTGTCCGCCGGTGTAGTTATTGGCACCAAAGTGCGGTATTGGCTCGCTGCTTTGTACTTTACGATCCAGCGTTGCGGTTGGGATTTTTTCGTCGATAATCTCTTCTACTGCGGCGGCAATCGCATTGACATCGTTAGGGGCGATGATAATTCCTTTTGCGCCTTTGGTAATTGCATTTTCCAAGTCGGCGGCTTGCTTGGTGGAGCTGCTTTGCCCGTCCAGAACTTGTAAATTGACTTGTAATTCTTTCGCGGTATTCATCGCGGATTTGGAGAGTTGCACTTCAAATGGACTGGATAAGTTCGGCAGGCTGAAAACTACCAATTCATCTTTTGCATAAACATTAAACGCTAAGCCAAGCGTTAACAAAGAAAGGGCTAATTTACGACTTGTTTTCATATATTCACCTCATAATATTTGGACGTGACATAATACGATTAGAAACATCAATCATAGCTACGTCATGGTATTTAAAACTGAAACTGCCTGGTCTTGACTAAATAGTCGTGAAAAGACAGGCGGTTTCGGATACGACGTTAAAGGGCGATTTATTTAATTTAGAATAAAAAATCAATAATTTCTAATATTTGAAATGTTTGGTTCATTTCGAAATGAAGAATAGCATTACCTGAAATGCTGTCAATAATATTGGAAAATTTGTTTCAATTTTGTTAAGCAGATCATAAAAATTGTCTATGATCTGCTGAAATTTGATCGTTGCCTTTATTCGGAATAGACATCAACCCATGCTTTGGTTACGGCAGATTTGGCAATGGCTTCTAAGACTCGCGACACTTTATAGCCTTCCGCAAAGTCAGGCCACATCGGCTTGCCTTCGGTTAAACCAAGGATTAAATCGCGGATTTCAACGGTTTTTTGATCATTAAAACCAATACCATGACCAGCACTGATACAAAACGGTTTGTAGTCAGGATGCAGCGGCCCGGTGAGTAGCGTTTTAAAGCCTTGGCGTGCTGGGTTATCGTCATGCAAATATAGCTTCAATTCCGCCATTCGTTCTTGGGTATAACTGATCGTGCCTTTGGTACCGGTCACTACATAGGTTAAGCCCATTTTACGTCCACAGGCGATTCTTGAGGTTTCAATCGTGCCCATCACCCCACTGGCAAAACGCAATAGACTACTTGCTTGATCCTCATTTTCAACCTGAACCAGTTTGCTTCGGTCTTGTGGATCCGGGCGCTGTTTGATCACGGTTTGCAGATCGCCACTGACACTAACAATATCTTCGCCCAGCAAATATTGCGCCATATTGACAATATGTGCGCCAATGTCGCCCAGTGCGCCCAATCCGGCCTTTGCCCGATAACAGTGCCAGTCGATCGGGGTGTTCGGACTGGCTAAATAGTCTTCATTGTGGGTGCCGTAAAAATGAATGACTTCACCGATTTCACCGTTGCGAATAATCTCTCTTGCCAATTGGCTGGTGGGATTTTTCATATAGTTAAATCCGACCAACGTTTTAATCCCAGCTTGGGTGGCGGCATCATACATCTCTTTGGCTTCAAGTGCGGTTAGCGCCAACGGTTTTTCTGAATACACGTGTTTGCCGTGTTTAATCGCTTCCAGCGCAATCTCGCGGTGCAAAAAATTGGGCGTACAAATATCCACTACATCCACATTCGGGTCACGCACCACATCACGCCAATCGCCAGAAGAGCGTTTGAAGCCAAACTCCTGTGCTTTTTGTGCGGCCAGCTCTGGGGTGATTTCTGCCAGATATTCCAGCACTAATTTGCCCTGTAAATTAAAAACAGTGGGAGCCTGTGCGTAGGCAATTGCGTGGCAGCGTCCGATATAACCGGTGCCGATCAGTCCGATTCTGACGGTATTCATTTTGTTCTCCTTACCTTTATCGCTTTAAAAAAGGCGGATATTCAATCCGCCCTCTTAGTTGTCCCTTCGTTGTACTCACCATAAATGGTTACAATGTCGGCATACTAAATGCCGCGCCTTGTTCCCGCACATTATGATTTGGCCAGCGGCTGGTGATGGTTTTCATACGAGTATAGAAACGCACACCATCAGGGCCGTATACATTCAATGCGCCGAAAATCGAGGCTTTCCAACCGCCAAAGCAATGGTAGGCAATTGGTACCGGAATCGGCACGTTAATCCCGACCATGCCGGCTTGCACATCTTGGCTGTATTGTCTGGCGGCATCGCCGTCACTGGTGAAAATGGCACTGCCGTTGCCGTATTGGTGATCGTTGATCAGCTTCATTGCACTGGCATAATCTTTGGCTCTGACCACACATAATACTGGTCCAAAAATCTCTTCTTGATAGATGCTCATCTCGGTTGTGACATGATCGAATAGACTGCCACCGATAAAATAGCCGTTCTCATGCCCGGCAACTTTGTAATTGCGTCCGTCTACGACGAGTGTTGCCCCAGCAGCTACACCTTGATCAACATAGCCTGACACTTTTTCCAAGTGCGGTTTTGAGATCAACGGTCCCATATCGTTTTCTTTCTGTCCTTCCGGCAACACGCCCGGACCGATACGCAACGCTGCTACTTTTGGTTTCAGATTATTGACAATCGCATCGGCTACAGCATCGTCAATGGTGACCGCAACCGATAGCGCCATGCAACGTTCGCCGGCAGCACCGAAAGCCGCACCCAACAACGCATTCGCTGTCATTTCAATATCTGCATCCGGCATGATCAAGGCGTGGTTTTTGGCGCCGCCCAATGCCTGCACTCGCTTGCCGTGCGCCGAACCGACTTCGTAGATATATTGGGCAATCGGCGTTGAACCGACAAAACTGACGGCTTGAATACGTGGGTCACGCAACAGAATATCCACCGCTTCTTTATCGCCCTGCACCACGTTGAACACCCCGTCAGGTAAACCGGCTTGTTGCAGCAACTCTGCCAAACGAATCGACAGCGACGGATCTTTTTCTGATGGTTTTAAGACAAATGTATTGCCGCATGCCAACGCAATCGGGAACATCCACATCGGCACCATCGCCGGGAAGTTAAACGGTGTAATCCCAGCCACGACACCCAGCGGCTGCATCACTGAATGGGTGTCGATGCCGCGCCCGACATTGGCGGAGAACTCGCCTTTCAACAAGTGCGGTATGCCGGTGGCGAATTCCACCACCTCCAAGCCACGGGTTAGTTC
>VDHG01000006.1 GCA_006228005.1 Testudinibacter crocodili | reverse complement strand
GGGAGAAGGAAGCCATGTGCTGGCAACTGAATTAGTGAAAATGCTGGAACGTAGTCGTTAGAATTCCTTCGCCCCTTGTGGGAGAAGGACAGATTTTGGCTTCGTTCAGAAGCAAAAATCAGGATGAGGGGGCAGGATGCAGTGCTGTGATCCGATATCTCACCCTCATCCGCCCTTCGGGCACCTTCTCCCATCAAGGGAGAAGGAATTATAAAAATTTCGTATCTCAACCTACCGCTTTAAAAGGATAAACCATGAAATATCGTGTAGTAGCATTTGATTTAGACGGCACTTTACTCAACAGCCAAGGCGAAATTCTGCCGAGCAGCATCGAAGCCATCAATGCCGTGCGTGAGAAAGGGGTGAAAGTGGTGTTGGTAACTGGTCGCCATCACACGGCGGTGAAGCCTTATTACCACCAACTGCAACTGGATACTCCGATTATCTGTTGCAACGGCACCTATATCTACGACGTGAAAAACGACAGCACGCCGATTGCCAATCCGTTCAGCTGGCAGCAAGCACGCAAAGTGATTAAAGTAGCTGAGGAGTTGGGCATTCATCTGCTGATGTACACCCGTAATCAAATGACCTTCACTGAGTTCAATCCGCATATGCGCAAATTCAGCGAATGGGTGGCACGCTGTCCGGAAGCTGTGCGCCCGGATCTGCGTCAACTCAGCAGTTTTTATGAGCCGCTGGCTGCCGGGGAAGCGATCTGGAAATTTGTGATCAGCCACCCTGACCGCACGTTGATGGAAAGTGCGGTGGCGCAATTGCCGAGCGACCAATTTAGCTGCGAATGGTCTTGGATTGATCGGGTCGATGTTGCCAACAACGGCAACAGCAAAGGCGGGCGTTTGTTGGATCTGCTGCAAAGCTGGAATATCGATCCGCAGCAGGTGATCGCCTTCGGCGACAATCACAACGATATCAGCATGCTAACGGCGGTCGGTTTAGGCGTGGCGATGGGCAACGCGGAAGAAGACGTGAAATCACAGACCAAACTGGTGACCAGCGATAACGATCACAACGGCATCCAACAGGTTTTGGAAAAATATATTTAAAAATTTTAACGGTTAAGTTTTTTTTAAGAACTCTTTGCTTTAATACCCTCAACAAAGCGCAGCAGCATTGATCATCATGCAACCGCACTTTGCCAATATTTGATGAAAATTAAACTCGGAGAGTATCTATTATGAAAAAATTAGCCCTTGTATCAGCCTTATTAGTTGCCATCAGCGGAACCGCACTGGCGGCAACCCAAGCCACTGAAACGACACAGCCGACCTTTGGTGGTGAGCGAATCGCACAAAAGCATGACGGGAAACACCGTGACGGCAAAACGCAACGCGGTGGTTTTAATAATGAACAAGCTGCAGCGATCAAAGTCACCGAGGTGCAAAATGCCAAAGATGATCAACCTATCGTCTTGGAAGGTTTCATTGAAAAACAAGTCGGCAAAGACGATTATTTATTCAAAGATGACAGTGGCAGCATTGAAGTAGAAATCGAGCGTCGTGCTTGGGCAGGGCAAGAAATCACCCCAAACGACAAAGTTAAATTGTTTGGTGAAGTGGATAAATCTTGGAATAAAACCGAAGTAGAAATTTACCGTGTTATCAAAGTACAATAGATAGCGTACAGCAACCATAGCACACAAACACAACCGCACTTTTAACCAAGTGCGGTTTTCCCCATTCAAGCTAACGGAAATAATCATGCGAATCTTGCTCATTGAAGACGATCCTCTGATCGGTGACGGCCTAAAAGTTGGTTTAACCACCTTTAATTATACGGTGGATTGGTTTAAAGACGGCAAAACCGGTTTTCAAGCACTGGATTCTGCCCCCTATGATGCGGTGGTGCTGGATCTCACTCTGCCGAAAATGGACGGCATGGATATTTTGCAACAGTGGCGCAAGCAAAACCAAGATGTGCCGGTGCTGATTTTGACGGCGCGTGATAGCTTGGAGCAACGGGTCAGTGGCTTGAAACAGGGCGCAGATGACTATCTGTGCAAACCGTTCGCCTTAAGCGAAGTGGCAGCACGGCTAGAGGCGCTGATTCGCCGCCGCAACGGTAACCTCAACCCGATAATGACTCACGGCAATCTGAGCTTTGAGCCGGATAGCCGTATGGTTAAAATTGACGGGCAGCCGATCAACCTGACTACGCGCGAATTTAAACTGTTGGCGCTGTTTCTATCGAATAAAGACCGAGTGCTGCCACGAGCTTTAATCGAAGAAAAACTACACGGTTGGGATGATGAAATCAGCAGCAATGCGCTGGAAGTACATATCCACAATCTACGTAAAAAACTGGGTAACCATTTTATCCGCACAGTACACGGTGTCGGCTACACTTTAGGTAACGTGGATGAAAATTAGTAGTCTGCGATTACGCCTGATTATCATCCTCTCTTTCGCTTCACTGCTACTGTGGAGCGTTGCCACCATTATCGCTTGGCTGAAAGCCAAAGACGAAACCGACAAGGTTTTCGACACCCAACAGATTTTATTTGCCGAACGGCTTGCCTCCTCCAATTTACGCCAAATGCTGGTGCAGCAAAACAGTGGACGAATCAATAAAAGCGTGAAATCAGCCAAACATATCCGTAAAAAACTATTAGATGATGAGGCATTAGCCTTTGCGATTTTCACCCGTGATGGCGAGAAACTGCTGTCCGACGGTGAACACGGTGATGAAATCGCCTTCTCTCCGGCACGTGGTTTTTCCAAGCAAACAATTGACGACGATCTATGGCGGATTTTCTGGCTGCCTGCCGGTAATAATGGTGAGGTAATGATCGCCGTTGCACAAGAATTTGAGTATCGTAAAGAGGTGGTTTCCGACATTGTTTTTAGCCAACTCTGGGTTTGGCTGGCAGGACTACCCATCCTATTGGCGCTGATTATTTTTGTCGTTACTCGTGAACTGGCATCGGTAAAACGATTGCAACGGAAACTCAACCGACGCTCTCCCGAAGACAACAGCCCGATTACGGTACCGTCACTACCAACAGAAATTCAGCCGATTGTGGACAGCTTAAACCATTTCTTTGACCGCACTTCAAATATGCTATTGCGCGAACGCCGCTTCACTTCTGATGCCGCCCACGAATTGCGCAGTCCGCTGACCGCACTTCGGGTGCAAACTGAAATTGCACAGCTTGCCGGTAACGATGTGGCGATGCGCAACCAAGCATTAAGCAATTTGACCAAAGGTATCGACCGCGCCAGCCAATTAATCGAACAACTACTCACGCTTTCACGTTTGGATTCAGTGGTCGAGCTGGATAATTTGGAGCCGATTCAATGGCAGGATTTGATCGAGTCACTGATCGGCGAGCGCTATTTTTCTGCGGCTAAAAAGCAGATTATGCTAGAATTTCAGCAATATGGGCAACCGCCGTTGCAACAAGGTCAACCGTTGTTGGTCTCACTGATGTTACGCAACCTGATCGACAACGCAATTCATTACTGCCCTAATGGCAGCAAAGTGACGGTTTCACTCTATTCCGATCACCTGACGGTATCCGACAATGGCGAAGGCGTCAGCGAGGAAGTATTGTCTAAACTGGGACAACGTTTCTATCGCCCTGCCGGGCAAAATGAAAAAGGCAGTGGCTTAGGGCTGTCGATTGTCACTCGAATTGCAGAATTACACCACTATTTAGTTAAGTTTAGAAATGTTATTCCAAAAGGATTTGAAAGCGAGATCCGATTCGAATAATCCAAAAGTGGTATTTGACATCGTTGTTAAAAATCGGTATTAATAAAATTGAAAAGTAGTAGATCCTTGCTCCAACTTTAGTTTAAAACCATTATATGGAGGGGCTATGCCTAAAAAATTACGCAAAAATCTGGGAACACCCGAACGCATTATTCGAATTCTACTCGGTATCACCCTATGTGTGCTAAGTGCGGTCAAAGTCATCGGTCCGTGGGGATACATCGGGATTTTGCTAACGATCAGCGGATTGCTGAGTTACTGCTTAATTTATAAATGGTTAGGCATCTCCACCTGTGTCAACAATTGCGAAATTGATTTTGATGATGAGCACACCTGATTAACCTAACAGCAAGATCACAAAACCGCACTTTATGCCGAAATGCAAAGTGCGGTTTTATCGCAAAAGTTGAGCGCTAGCTAACGCAAAAACGCCGGAATATTTTGCTCATACTGCGCAATTTTATCTTCGTGCTGCAACGTCAAACCGATGTTATCCAAGCCTTCCAACAAACAATGACGGCGGAATTCATCCAAATCAAAATGATAGACTTTATCTCCGACGGTCACGGTTTTCGCTACCAGATCGACATCAATCGGTTTGCCCTCGTTTGCCCACACCCATTGGAAAATCTCTTCGACTTCCTCTTCGCCTAAACGGATTGGCAGCATATGGTTGTTGAGGCTGTTGTTATAGAAAATATCAGCAAAACTTGGGGCGATCATCACTTTAAAGCCGTAATCCGCCAGTGCCCAAGGTGCGTGTTCACGCGACGAGCCACAGCCCAAATTTTTGCGTGCCAATAAAATGGTTGCGCCTTGATATTGCGGATAATTCAGCACAAATTCTGGGTTTGGCTGAGTACCGTCCACATCAAGATAGCGCCATTCGTGAAACAGGTGTTTGCCAAAGCCGACACGAGTAATCGCCTGTAAAAATTGTTTCGGAATAATCGCATCGGTATCCACATTGGCAGCATCCAGTGGAACGACTAAACCTGAAAGTTGTTTAAAACCTGCCATGCTGAACTCCTTAATTTAATGAAACTTGACGAATATCAACAAATTTGCCGAACACCGCTGCAGCAGCAGCCATTGCCGGGCTGACCAAATGGGTACGCCCATTGCGCCCTTGGCGACCTTCAAAGTTACGGTTGCTAGTGGAAGCACAACGTTCCCATTCACCCAAACGATCATCGTTCATGCCCAAACACATTGAGCAGCCCGGATTACGCCATTCTGCGCCGGCTTCGATAAAGATTTTATCCAAGCCCTCTTGTTCCGCTTGCTCTTTGACTAAGCCTGAGCCCGGCACCACCAGCACCCGTTTGACGTTATCTGCCACTTTGCGTCCTTTCATCACCGCTGCCGCTGCGCGCAGATCTTCGATGCGCGAATTGGTGCAAGAACCGATAAACACTTGATCGACTTTAACTTCAGTTAAATCAGTATTGGCTTCTAAGCCGATATATTCCAACGCTTTTTCTGCCGAGCCACGCACCACCGGATCGTTCATTTGCGCCGGATTCGGCACCCGTTGGTCGATGCCGATTACTTGTCCCGGATTGGTGCCCCACGTCACTTGCGGAGCAATGTCTTTGGCTTCCAGCACCACCACCGTATCAAATTCAGCACCGTCATCGGTGTTTAAGGTTTTCCAATATGCCACCGCATCATCCCAATCTTTGCCTTGTGGCGCATGTGGACGACCTTTTAAATAGGCAAATGTGGTTTCGTCCGGTGCAACCAAACCGGCTTTTGCGCCCAATTCAATCGCCATGTTGCATACGGTCATCCGCCCTTCCATCGATAAATCCCGAATCGCTTCGCCGCAAAATTCAACCACATGCCCGGTACCGCCTGCCATCGTAGTTTTACCGATAATCGCCAATACGATGTCTTTGGCGGTAATACCCGGTCCAACTTTACCACGCACTTCAATTTTCATACTTTTGGCACGGGCTTGTTTCAGCGTTTGGGTGGCTAACACATGCTCTACTTCAGATGTGCCGATGCCGAATGCCAATGCACCGAAAGCGCCGTGAGTGGCAGTGTGTGAGTCGCCGCAAACGATCGTCATACCCGGCAAGGTCAGGCCCTGTTCCGGGCCCATCACATGCACGATCCCTTGCTCTTTGTTATTCATATCAAACAGCGAAATACCGGTCGCTTTACAGTTTTTATCCAGCTCCAACACCTGAATCCGCGCCTGTCCTTGCAGTTTGTTGACATCACGTTCTTGGGTGGAGATGCTGTGGTCCATGGTGCCGAAAGTCTTGCCCACTTGCCGCACTGGACGGCTTGCCACCCGTAATCCGTCAAAGGCTTGCGGACTGGTGACTTCGTGAATCAAATGGCGGTTGATGTACAGAATCGGGGTCTCGCCTTTTGCTTCGTGTACGACGTGCGCATCGAACAATTTTTCATATAATGTCTTTTTCATTTTTTAATCCGTAAATTCGTTATTTTTACAATAAAATCTAAATTTTCGCAGCAATCAAATCACCCATCTCCGAGGTGGAGAGCGGCTGGCTGTTATCGGCTAAATCAGCGGTGCGATGTCCTTCCGCCAACACGGTTTTGACCGCACTTTCAATCGCTTGTGCCGCCACTTCCAAGTTGAAGCTGTAACGTAACATCATTGCCGCCGATAAAATTTGTGCAATCGGGTTGGCAATATTTTTGCCGGCAATATCCGGTGCCGAACCGCCTGCCGGTTCGTATAAACCGAAGCCTTGTTCGTTCAGACTGGCAGATGGCAACATGCCCATCGAACCGGTGATCATCGCACATTCGTCAGAAACGATATCACCAAAAATATTCGAGCACAGCAACACATCGAAGAAAGATGGCTGTTTGATCATCTGCATAGTGGCATTGTCGATATAGATATGATCCAACCGCACTTCAGGGTAATCTTTTGCCACTTCGTTCACCACTTCGCGCCACAACACCGAGCTGGTCAGCACATTGGCTTTGTCGACTGAGGTGACATGTTTGCTGCGCTTAAGTGCGGTTTCAAACGCAATGCGTGCAATCCGTTCGATTTCATAACGGTGATACACTTCGGTATCGTAGGCTTTTTCCATTGCACCCTCGCCTTCACGCCCCTTCGGTTGCCCGAAGTAGATGCCGCCGGTCAGCTCGCGCACACAGACCATATCAAACCCGGTGGCGGCGATGTCGGCACGCAACGGACAAAATTTTTCCAAGCCTTGGTACAGCGTCGCTGGGCGCAAGTTGCAGAACAACGAGAAATGTTTTCTCAACGGTAATAACGCACCACGTTCCGGCTGCTCCGCCGGTGGCAGACTTTCCCATTTTGGACCGCCAACCGAGCCAAACAAAATCGCATCTGCCGCCTCACAGCCTTGCAGAGTCACTTCAGGTAACGCTTTACCGTGATTATCAATTCCTGCGCCCCCGACATCAAAATGGTTGTAGTTCAACTTAAACTGAAATTTTTGCTGCACCGCATCCAACACTTTGATCGCTTGTGCCATAATTTCAGGACCGATACCGTCACCGGCTAATACCGCTACGTTGTATGATTGCATGATATATTCCTTGTCTTTAATTTTTTTTCGTTTCCCTTCTCCCCTTGTGGGAG
>VDHG01000059.1 GCA_006228005.1 Testudinibacter crocodili | reverse complement strand
ATTTTGTCTACTATACCATTTTAAACGACAACTCAAAATATAAACAAAGATCAACAGACCCTATAGTAGAGGGCGGAGATTATCCGCCCTTTTTTAGTCAGCCGTTTCCAACGATTTCAAATACTGAAAGATTTCACGGTAGAATTTTGGTGGTTTTTGAGTGGCGCGTTCTTTTTGGGCGGCACGGATCAAATTGCGCAGATGCTGAATATCCAATGCCGGATATTGCGCAATCAATTGTGATAGCACGCTGTTATTGTCGTTTTCCAACAGCTGATCGCGCAACTGTTCCAAGCGGTGAAACATTGCCTGCTGCTGATTGTGTTTGTTTTCCAGTTTATCCAGCGCTTCTTGCAACGGTTCAATATCGGTATTACGCAACAATTTGCCGATATATTGCAATTGGCGGCGCAGTGCGCCCCGTTGCGAACGTTGTGCTAGTGCAATCGCATCCGCCAGTTTTTCGTCCAGTGGAATCCGTTCTAAATTGGCGGCAGTCAGCGCCACCAATTTAGCACCAAATTTTTTCAGCGCTTCGGCATCGCGTTTGATTTCGCTTTTGCTGACCCAGATAATTTCTTCTTGTTCTTCGTCCAATTCCGACAAATGTTCGTCTAAAAAATCCATATCCTGTTCGGCGTGTTTATTCTTCATGGTTTATATCGCTTGTGGTTATCCAAAATTGGCGCTAATCATAGCATAATTTGAGAATTACCGATAAAAGTAGGGTAGAATTAGCCACTAATTTTTATAAAATAACATGGTTCGGTAAGACAATGACACAACAAGATAAACAGCAGGATCTATTGAAACAGCAGCAAAACGACTTATTGGCTGCGGCAGCGTTGGCGTTGGATTTAGCGCGTCAGGCTGGTGCCGAAGCGCAAGTCGGTGCAACCAAAAGTATTGGGTTATCGGTTTCGACCCGTTTGCAGCAAATTGAAAATATTGAATTTAATCATGATGGTGCGCTGGGAATCTCGATTTACAGCGAGCAACGTAAAGGTAACGCTTCGACTTCTGATTTATCACCGCAAGCGGTGAAAAGTGCGGTTGAGGCGGCGTTAAGTATTGCTAAATATACTTCGCCGGATCCGTATAACGGCTTGCCGGAAAAGGCGCTGCTGGAATTTAATCCGCCAAATCTGGATCTCTATCACCCTTATGAAATTGATGTAGACCGTGCAGTCGAACTGGCATTGGAAAGCGAAACACAGGCATTGCAGACCGATGCTCGGATTGTGAACAGCGAAGGCGCAAGTTTCAATGCGCACCGTGGCATTCGGGTGTATGGCAACACATACGGTGTGTTAAATAGCTATCTTTCCAGCCGCTATTCACTCTCTTGCAGTGTGATTGCTGAAGCCGATCAACAAATGGAACGGGACTATGAATATACCATCTCTCGTCGCTTTCAGGATCTGGCATCGCCACAATGGGTTGGCAAACAATGTGCTGAAAAGACAGTTGCCCGTTTATCGGCACAAAAATTGACCACCCGTACAGCGCCGGTGATTTTTCATGCCGATGTTGCTACCGGCTTAATCGGGTCGTTGGTCGGGGCAGCCAGTGGCAGCAGTATTTACCGCAAATCCAGCTTCTTGCTAGATAAACTCGGTTGCCAAATTTTGCCACAGTGGTTTGAAATTGAGGAGAAACCGCACTTGCTTGGGCGTTTGGCATCGTCACCGTTTGACAGTGAAGGGGTGAAAACCAGTGATAGCGCGATTGTCCGTGATGGCATTTTGCAAACCTATTTGTTGACCAGCTACAGTGCCAAAAAATTGGGCATGCAAAGCACCGGCCATGCGGGCGGCATCCATAACTGGTTGGTCAAACCGAATGCAAAGTGCGGTCTGGACGGCTTGTTGCAACAGATGGGCACTGGGTTGTTGGTGACAGATTTGATGGGCAACGGGGTGAATTTGGTCACCGGAGATTATTCACGTGGTGCTTCCGGTTTTTGGGTGGAAAACGGCGTGATACAATATCCGGTGCACGAGATTACCATTGCAGGAAAATTGCAGGCGATGCTAGCCAATATGGTGGCGGTAGCGGACGATATTGAACAACGTTCCAATATTCAAACCGGTTCAATTTTGTTAGATGAGATGAAAATATCGGGCAACTAAGATTATTTAAACAAATGCTAATAATTATCATTGACACAAATGAATAACCTGCTAAGATGAAAGCCAGTTGCAGGAGTGCGACAGAAAGTCCGCAAAGATTGTGATAGCAGTCGAGCAGATGTAGAGTAAAAAGTAAATTCGTTAGGGTCACTGGCTGGAGCTTGCTCCAGCCTTTGTTTTTTATGCTTTTTGTTCGTTATGATTGTGCTATTATAGCGCCTGTCAAATTGGATTTTAAAAGGTCATCCCATGAAAAAACACCATGTTGAAACGCTGCTCAGCCAATCGGAAGTCAGTTCTAGAGTGCAGGAGCTGGGCACTGAAATTACCCGTTTTTACCAGCATCAAAATGCTGATAAAATTGTTGCTGTCGGGCTGCTCAAAGGTTCGTTTATGTTTATGGCGGATTTGGTCAGAGCTATCGATTTGCCGACAGAAATTGATTTTATGACCACTACCAGCTACGGCACCGGCATGTATTCTAATCATGATGTCAAAATCTCTAAAGACTTAGACGGCGACATCAAAGGCAAGCATGTGTTGATTATTGAAGACATCATCGATACCGGTTACACCTTGGACAAAGTGCGCCAAATCCTACTGTTGCGTGAACCCGCATCACTCACCATCTGCACCCTGCTGGACAAACCATCGCGCCGTGAAGTGAATGTGCCCGTCGACTGGGTCGGTTTCGCGATTCCGGATGAATTCGTGGTCGGCTTCGGCATCGACTACGCCCAACAATACCGCAATTTAGGCTATATCGGCAAAGTGGTGTTGGAAGAATAACCAGATAAAGCTGACCGTTTTGTCGTATACCTATAGATAGACGTTCTTGTTTAAGCTCAATTTAAAGCACGGCTGCTGCAACATGAAACAGCAGTTGTGCTTGGTAATCTTGTCCTTTTTTAATTGCTTTAAAGCAATAATGTTATAAAGGCGACAAACTGCAATGAATTTTATTTGAAATCGTAAATTATCCTTTATTCCCGAAAATCTCTGTAATATCATGTTTCTGTGTATGAATATTCATTATAGCTATAGATAGGAGCGGCTTAGGCACTGGAAATTATTTTCTAACCTATCTTTGAGGAGAATGGCGGTATGTTGAGTGCATTACTAAGAAGCGGAGATGTGAAGGATTACACTGCGTTAGGTCAGGACGGACAAGCGGTTTACTCAATCGCTTCTCAATTACGGGATACGATACGATTAAAACGGGGGCGTGTGTTTTCTGATTATCTTGCAGTACCGCAGCGTAACGATCAAGGTAATCGAATCGACTGGTATGTCCCCTTTGAGTCTGATCAACCGGATGGTAAATATTTTATCATTCCGTGGTCATCGGCAACACCGGAAGAAAAACAAAAAGCACTCGCCGAATTGCACGTTTTCGAAAAAACCATGTTGGAACTCGGAAACGAGATCGCAAAAAATCCTAATCTTAAAGGTGATCAACTTCTTTTCTCCCGCCTACTTAGCGGCGATTCTGCTCATGCCGATCAACATAGTTTAAAAGCGCTTCGTTTTCCTAATGCCGAGCATGTTTATCTAGTCAATGATCGCCCGGTGATCACTTTTTGGGGATTTATTGAAAAAAACGCCAATGTTTATGGTAGTCCGTTTCTGCCTTTACAACCGACCGCGCCAATTATGGCACCAGCAACATTTGCAGATGCGGTAATCGATGAACCGATTGCAGAGAAAAGCGTGATGCCGTGGTGGCGACGCTGGTGGTTTTGGTTGCCGTTGTTAGGGTTGTTGGGCTTATTATTGTGGTGGATTTGGTGTACGTATTTCAATGTGAAACCGCTGTCTATTGTGTCGGATCCGATAAAAAATGAAGTGACCGCACTTGATAAAACCGCACTTGATAAGAATGACGTGAAGAAAAAAGCGGCTTGTATTATTGACGGTAACATTATCACCGATGCAGCGCTTTGCCAGCCGATTAAAGCAAAATTTCCATATGTTTATGACAATAATCAATGGCTTGATTCTAATGGTGCCATTGTTAAGGATGCGGCTGTGTTAGACAAATTGCAAGCGCTTGATCCCAGTGCGTTTCAACCTAATGTCGATCAAAATGGTGCTGATTCTGCTCCTCCCACCACTGATGCGTTAGACAATAAAGCGACAGCGCAAGATGACAAGGCGCAAACTGCGGATGCGACTAATGCAGCCAATAATCCGAGTGATAAAGACAAAGACAATGACAAAAACAGTCAAACAGCGGCAGTACCGCCTCCAAGTTTAGATGAAACTGATAAAACCAATAATCAGAAAATGGACAATGAAAGTGCGGTCACAAACTCCCAGCCGAATACCCCGCAAAATACACAAAAAAACTTGAATATTCCGGCGCAGAGTTTAAATTCGGGTAATGTGGATTTCTTAAACGGCAAATGGAATGCCGGTGCAGGTATTCAGGACCAAACCACCGGCAAGCCGCTTCGTTTGAATTATGAATTTAACGCAGGTAAAGGACAGGTGAAAGTTGAACGTGGTGACGGTGTGCAGTGCACAGGCAACGTCGGTGCAGGTGTCAGTGGTGGTCATTTGAATATTGATAATCAGGGTGTGGCACAGTGTAGTGACGGCTCTACTTATCAATTGCCGACGATCAATTGTAAACCGAATACCAATGGCACAGCAGAATGTGAAGGGATTTACGGCAATAGCAAATTTCCGATTTCAATGAAAACACCATAACGACAGTTTAAAAACAGGTTAAATGAAATATGCTTCCAGAATTAAATAAATTTGATCGAGAGTTGTCTCTGGTCATGAACAGCGGGATTCAGTTTATTGATTTTGCACTGAATATAAATTGGAAAGATAAATTATGGCGAGAAAAAGCAACGGGAAATTTTGTTTCGTCTGCCGTAAATGGGCCGTTACGCCGTTTGCTTGAAGACAAAAACGGTGATGGCTTTTATGATCCGAGCCGTCCCGGAATGCTGGTTCGTCCTGAGCAGGAAATCAGTGTAGAGCAATCTTTTAAACTGTTTGATGCAGTTTGGTTACCGATTCCGGTTTTAAGAACCGTTCCCCCAGATCGGTTTGACGAAGGGCCTTATAACTGGGCAAGGGTGCGGATTGTCGAACTTGCCGAACCGGATCAAGACGGCAATACCCATCGTATTACCTTTGCGTTTGACACAAAAGTCTTTCCAAACAGTCAAGATACGGCATATTTGGCGCCGACCGCCGAAGATATTCGTTCCGGCGTAGCATTTGGGCTGGCGTACCAATCTGATCAAATGTCTTGGTTTTTAGATTTTAAATGGATTAATGAGTGGCTGTTGGAGTTGTTTCATGAATTGGCTCCTCAACCGGCACGGTTAAAACTTCATGCTGAAGATTTGCAGTATGAAATCGAACATAAAACTTACCAAGGACATTTTCTCAATATTCTGGCAATCTTGGGCACCGAGTTGACTTTGCCGAGAATTAAAGTCGTCTCGAATAAAACGGATGATATTATTAAGGCAATTCCTGTCGATATGGTGTTGGATGTCGGCAATTCGCGTACCTGCGGTATTTTGATTGAAGATCATGAGCAAGAAAAAGACGGATTAAAAAAACGTTATGAGTTGGAATTACGGGATTTAAATCGTCCGGAGCAGGTTTACTATGAGCCTTTTGAAAGTCGGATCGAGTTCGCCCAAGCCTCCTTCGGTAAAGATCATTTCTCAGTGCAAAGCGGACGGCGGGATGCGTTTCAATGGGCGACGATTGCCCGTGTCGGCAAGGAAGCGGCGCGTTTGGCAAGTCGTCGCGAAGGCAACGAAGGTTCGACCGGTTTATCCAGTCCGAAGCGCTATTTATGGGATATTGAAAAATACGAACAAGGCTGGCGTTTCAATTCTTCTTATGTCAAAACCGATTATGAACCTTATGCCACTGCCGAACCATTATCGGGATTGATTAATGAATTCGGCGAAGCTTTGCATAGTTTGCGCGACGATGTTGAGGAAGAGTTCGAACGAAAAATGCCGGTATTCCAACCGAAATATTCTCGTAGTTCGTTAATGATGTTTATGTTGTCGGAAGTGTTAATGCAGGCATTGATGCAAATTAACAGTCCGGCACAGCGTGGTAAATTGGAACATTCGCGCACCCCTCGTTTTTTACGTTCGATTATCTTAACCATTCCACCGGCAATGCCGAAACCGGAACGTGAAATTTTCAAAAACAGTATGTACCAAGCGATCGGTTTGGTATGGAAAAGTTTGGGTTGGGATAAATCCGATGATGATTTGGATTTTACGACGGAAGCGGCGCGGCATAAGTATTGGCCGATTCTACCTGAAGTGTATATTCAGTGGGATGAAGCAACTTGCGGTCAGGTAGTCTATTTCTTTAATGAAACGCAAAATAATTATGGCGGCCGTCCGGAGGAGTTTATTGCGGCAATGGTTCGTCCGGATAAAACCCAAAAAGAGCGGATTACGATTGCCTCGGTCGATATCGGTGGCGGCACAACGGATTTGGTTATTAACGACTACGCTTTGGATTACGGTGAAAATAGTGAGTTTTCCGGCGGAAGCAATGCGTTTCTGGTGCCGACCCAACGTTTTCGCGATGGGTTTAAAGTCGCCGGTGATGATATTTTATTGGATATTGTGCGTGATGTGGTTTTGAGTTCACTAACCAACGGGTTAAAAGTACTGGGGCTGGCTGATCCGGAACCTATTTTATCTGAATTGATCGGCAAGCAGGCGTTAAAAGTTCAGAATGCTTTATTACGTCAGCAACTGACATTACAGGTGTTTAGTCCGATTGGCTTACGGATTTTAAAAGAATACGAGCAATACAATCCGTTCTCCTTCGAGAATACGCTGAGTGGGGTGACATTTGCTGATTTACTGTCGGAGGCGGAATACCCGACAGAGAGTGTATTGAATTATATCAATGAACCTATCCGTCGATTATTGAGAAACAGTGATTTCAATATTATGAAATTGCCGATTAAAGTGGATTTGCGCTTGATTCATCAGCGCTTCATCAAAGGTGATTATTACGATATATGTAAAACATTTACCGCACTTTGTGAGGTCATTAACAGTTACCAGTGCGATGTTCTACTGCTGACCGGACGTCCGTCGCGTTTACCGGGAATCCAGTCTTTCTTTAAATCCAGAGTGCCGCTTCCTGTGGGCAGAATTTTACCGTTGCACCATTATCGCACCGGAGGCTGGTACCCGTTTCATAAACAAGGACGGATTGAAGATCCAAAAACAACGGCGGCGGTGGGGGCGATGCTGTGCTTTTTAAGCCAACATTTGCGCTTGCCGAATTTTAATTTCCGTTCTGCATCGATGCGTTCCTATTCAACCGTGAAATACCTCGGATTGCTGGATAATAACAATGTGATCAAGGACAGCAATGTTTATTATAAAGAAATTGATCTGGATAATGATGATTACGATTTCCCTGACACCTCATTTGAAGTGCGTGGCTTCACCCGTTTAGGTTTCCGTCAGTTGAATGTGGAGCGTTGGACTGCCTCTCCGCTTTATACTTTGGATATTATTAATCCAGCGGTAAAACAGCGTGTCGCCAACGGCATTTCCTTGACGGTAACACTGGGGGTTAAAACGAAAAGTGCCCGCTCCAGCAATAAAGAGAAAGCGGAAAACTTCTATGTGAAAGCCGTTTCGGCAAGTGATGGCGCAAGTTGTCGCCGCAATGAGGATATTAAGCTGGCACTCAACACCATGACGGATGTCGGGTTGAGTGATACTGATTACTGGTTGGATAGTGGAAGTGTGAAAAGATGAGCGAAATAGCAACGAAATTAACGGAATCTTGGCAAAATATTTTTAACGGCTCACAAAAAGCGATTGATTGGGTCAGTGATGTTCGTCCGAATGTTGCACGCTTGAATAATGAAGCCGATAGCTTAATTTTAGAATTGCGGCGATTACGCAATACGGCAAAGCGTTTGGGCGCGGTCTCTTCGCGCCCGATGACTGCCGGTTTTTTCGGATTGTCCCAAGCCGGCAAATCCTATCTGGTTTCTGCTTTGGCGGCAGGTGAAAACGGTAAATTGGAAACCACCTTCGACGGCAAGCAATTAGATTTTATCGAACATATTAATCCGCCGGGCGGAGGCAAAGAAGCCACAGGGCTGGTTACACGTTTCAGTCGGATCGCAAAAGGCGGGATTGACGGTTATCCGCTGGAGTTGCGTCTGTTCAGCGAAATTGAAATTGCCAAGATTTTATTGAATTCTTATTTTAATGATTTCGATAAAGAGAAAATAGATTACCAATGTGAGCCGCAGAAAATCAATGAACTGATCAAAAGGGCGACACAACAGACAAAAGCCGCAGCGGTTAACGGCGTGACGGCGGATGATGTAGTCGATTTACAGGATTATGCTACCGATAGTTTCGGCAAATCCCTTGCCGCCCTGCAAGGCAGCTATTGGGCAAAAGCGACCGCACTTGCGCCACGGCTTGAGATTCAAGATCGTGCAGCACTGTTTTCTATTTTGTGGGGCGAAGTGGCTGAATTGACTTCGATCTATATTCAATTTGCCCATGCGTTGGCCAAATTAGGGTATCCGGAGAAGGTATATGCGCCGCTAAGTGCGGTGGTTAAAGAGGTTGATGGTGCATTATCACAAGCCGACAGTATTATGAATGTCGATATGCTGGATCGATTGGGTTCAGCAAAAGACGAGAATATTCAAGTTCGTCCGAGTTTGAATGACGGTACATTAAGTGGTGCTGTTGACATTTCCTTGGCTCAATTGACCGCACTTACCGCCGAATTGGTATTCCCGCTAATCAATAAAACACGCTCTCCAACGTTTGAAAATGTGGATTTACTTGATTTTCCCGGTTATCGAGGGCGCTTATCGATTAAATCGCTGCCAGAGGTGAGTGAAAAAGAGCTGATTCCGCAAATTATTTTGAGGGGGAAAGTGGCGTACCTGTTTGAACGTTACACCGACAGTCAAGAAATGAATATTTTGATTATGTGCACCCCGTCGAATGCGCAATCGGAAGTGAATGAAGTCGGGCCGGTCTTGGAACGTTGGATCAAAAAGACACAAGGTGATACGGCTGAACAACGTAGTGCTCGCAAACCGGGATTATTGTGGGCGATTACTAAATTTGATATCCGTATTCAATCCGATCTTGCCAAAGCAGAAGGCATGTTGAAACAGAGCTGGGGAGTGGGCGGATTATTGCAGCAAACCATTTTAGAACGTTTCGGCAACTATGATTGGATCAACGATTGGTCAAACGGTAAACCGTTCAATAACTTGTTTTTGGTGCGTAAACCGGGCTTTCCGGTGCCGTTTTTAGAGCTTGAAAACGAAAAAGAGATCGCCGAACGTGAACAAGGGCAACTTGCCTTGATGCGGCGTACTTTTGCGGCAGATCCGGATGTGCGCACCTATGTCGCTGATCCCGAGCAAAAATGGGATGCGATGATGTTGTTGAATGACGGTGGCATGAAGCGAATTAGCGACTATTTGCGAACCATCGCCTTGCCTGAAGTCAAACAACAGCGGATTAAAGAGCAACTGAATGAAGCGATCAATCATATCGTCGAAAATCGTTTTTCCAGTTGGTATCAACGTGACGGTGCGGAAGAGGTCAGTAAAAAACGGCAGCTGGCAAATGCGGTTGCCAATGAACTGGGAAAAAAAGCCATGTTGGTGGGGGAGTTCTTGCGCTGTTTGCAATTACCTGAAGATACCATCCGTTCGTTATATTTTAGTGATATGGACGAAACCGCACTTGATGACAAAAAAGATCAAGCGCAGGAGGTGAGCAATGATTTTGGCGGCGGCTTCGGTTTTGACGATGGTTTTGATCTTTTTGCTGAGCCGCAAGAGATGCCGATCAGTCCGGAAAAAACGATTGCTGAGCCGATTGTCGAATCACGTTTTGCTCAAGCGGTGTTTAAAGCCTGGATTGAACATTTGCGTGGCATTTCCAATAATGACCACCTGATGAATTTTTTCGGTTTTAGCAAACAAAATATCGAAGCGTTAGTGGGTGAATTAGTGACCGGGGCAAATCGATTGAAACTACAAGAGAAATTGTCAAAAGTCGTATTTAAAAATGAAAATGCCGGTAGCAAACGCGATCAGTTGGCCGAACGGCAGGTTTTTTCAATGAATATGTTGATTGCTGATTTCATTGCATGGCTTGATTTTATCAATCAGCCACTAAATCAGCGTCCTGCAAGCCGAGCGGTAAAGGATGCCGCCGTGTTCGAATTTAAAGAAGTCGAAAAAATCAATAATTTGCCGAAACTGAATGAACGCACCAATAATTTTATGAAGAACTATTTATTTGATTGGTTCGTGGCTTTCGGACAGTTTGCCGAGAGTAATGCGGGACACAGTGCGGGGCGTGAAATCGATGCGTCACAAAATGCCAAATTGGGCGATGTATTGGCGATTTTTAGCGCGTCGGCAATCAACTAGAGAAATTGGAGCACAAAGTCATGTTAAGAATCGAATTAAAAGAAAGCAGACCGGGATACGCTCAATTTTCTGCAGTAAACTGGAAGGGCGGTTCAGAGGTTGAAGTGAGTATCCAGCGTAGTCAGGACCATCACTATTTCGCACAAGATAACCAATGGAACACGGAACCGGTTTGGCATAGAGTAACGCAGCTGAGTGTCGTTGACGGGATTTTACAAGGGGAACTTGGCCCTTGGTTAGTTGATGCATTGGTGCAACAAAATGCCAATGTGCAATATCAAATGATGGTGCGCGATACTCATGCTGTAGACAATGTGGTGACTGATCGTGGCGTATTGAAAATGGTGGGTAATATTTTGGCTTCTTCCGCCAGCGGCGATACCAGCCGTGTCAGTGATATTCGCCATGAACCGATAACCGTTGCGCCGACAATGCCGATAATAGAGGAGCCTGAACCCATAGCTGTGGAGCCGGAAGTCATTACAGAACCACCGTTAGAGACTGAGACTGAGCCGATGGCGGTTCCGGTAACTGAAACGGAAAAACCGAAAAGCAAGCTCGGTTTGCTAATAGGTGGGTTATTGTTACTCATTTTGGCGGCAGCGGCGGCATGGTTCTTTCTGTTGTCAGATAAATCGGTTGAACCTACCGAGGTTAAACCGTCTGAACTTAGCGCTTGTTCGATACAAGCGGCTAGTGATGATGAGATTGCATTTCTTCAGCGTTGTTTGAAAAGTAATCCGGATGATAGCCAAATTTTAGCGCTGATTGCCGAGGCGAAAAAAGCGAATAAGTGCGGTATTGCCCAACGGTTATATGCGAATAAAGCACAGGGCGGCAATGCTGCGATTGCACTGGCGTATGCCAAAGAATATGAAACGGCAGCGGCAAATAGCTGTTTCAGCGCAGATAAAGAAACGGCCATTTATTGGTATGAAACGGCGTTAGAGGCCGATCCGAATAATGCCGAGGCAAAAGCACGTTTACAGGAGTTGAAAAAATAATGGGATATCTTAAATTACTTTCTTCGGTGCTGTTGGCTGGCTCTTTGTTGACCCAAAGTGCGGTTGCGGCACAACCGTTATTGCAACAAGGGAAAAAAACGTTATTTCAGCGTGTGCTGAGTACACCGACTTGTGAATTGGTTGAACGTGCCGGGGCGAGCGGCGGTAAAAAAGCCGTTGTGTTCTCTCGTTATTATGTCTATCAACGAGAGAGTGTGAATGGCAAAGAGTGGCTACAAGTCGGGCCGGATACGTTCGGTAAAACCGTCGGCTGGTTGGCAAGCGAATGTGCCGTGCCGTGGAATATGCAAATGACATTAGCATTTACCAATCCGGCAGGACGTGATCCTCTGTTGTTTTTTAAAGACAAATCGACGCTGGAAAGTTTGATTGAGGCGGATAATCCAGCAACACTGCTTGAACCTATTCGCACTGATTTAAATAGCGGTAAGCATAATCCGCAAGTGTTGGCGCAAGAACCGGCAGAGTATATTGATTTCCAAAAGAATTTTTACTTATTACCTATTTTGCAAGGCGAAGAGGTGATGAACAGCAAAGGCTTTTATGAACGTATTTTAGAAGTCGCTTCTGTCAGCAAGGACGATAAAGTCTTAAACAATACTCAACATCCTACTCAAGGACCAAACACATCAACAGCCAGCGCGATGACAAACGCACAAAAAATTACGGGCTTCAGTGCAGCGATTGTATTTGTGATTGATTCTTCTATTTCAATGGATCCCTATATCAACCGCACTCGTGAAGCGATGAAGCAAATCTATGCTCAAATCGAAAAAGAAAATTTAAGCGAACAAGTAAAATTCGGTTTAGTCTCGTTTCGCTCTAATACAGTGGCGACACCGGGGCTGGAATATACGGCAAAAATGTTTGTTGATCCCAGTACGGTCAAAGATGGCAAAGATTTTATGAATAAAGTAGCCGATTTAAAACAGGCCAAGGTGTCCAGTAAGGAGTTTAATGAAGATGCTTATGCCGGTATTGCTACAGCACTAAATGATATCGCTTGGAATAACTTTGGCGGGCGTTACATTGTGTTGATCACTGATGCTGGCGCATTAGACGGGGATAATCCGTTATCCAGCACAGGATTGAATGCCAAGCAGTTGCGCTTGGAAGCCCAACATCGAGGTGTCGCCGTTTATACATTACATTTAAAAACGGCAGCAGGTAAGAAAAATCATGACGAAGCACAAAAGCAGTATGTTGATTTGGCCTTCAACAATTATTTGAATAAGCCGCTGTATTATCCAGTGGATGCCGGAGATGTGAATGAATTCGGCGATAAAGTCAGTTCGCTGGCAAAAGCGATCACTTCGCAAGTGCAACTCGCCTACCGCGGTGAATTGGCTGCCGGTAGTGCATTAACCGTGGAAGATAACAAAGAAGCGAAAACGGCAGCAGAAAAAGACGACAGTGAAATCGCAAAAGATGCCGCTTTATTGGGTAAAGCGATGCAGTTGGCATACTTGGGCGATGTAAAAGGAACGACGGCTCCGCCGGTTTTCAAAGCATGGATCAGCGATAAAGATTTTGTCAAAAACACGCCGACTGCAGAGGCGAGAGTATTATTGACGAAATCTCAGCTGAGCGATTTAAGCGATGTCGTGAAAAAAATTGCGGAAGCTGCCAATAGCGGATTGATTTCACCGAGTGATATGTTTACTCAATTACGTTCTGTTGCCGCGGCAATGGGACAGGATCCCAATAAATTGAAAGAGAATGCCTCGGTAAAAATTGCTGATCTAGGTCTACTGGGGGAATATCTGGACGACATTCCCTATAAAAGCCAAATTGCCTCAATCGATGAAGAGACTTGGAAAGGCATGAGTGCTCAAGAGCAAGAGCGGTTTTTGCGCGGTTTACATCAAAAATTGCGCCATTATCAAATTATGAACGAAGATAACGCGCGTTGGATCTCCTTATCCGAAGAGAGCGATAGTCGTGATTTTGTTTATCCGGTTCCTTTGGAAGCGTTACCATAAGAGCGTATTATGCTGCATATTGAGAACATGTCTGTTTGTCGTGGCGTAGGCAATAATGCTTTTACGGTTTCCTTACCACACTTATCGTTAAATAGCGGCGAAGTTGTCGCTATTTGCGGCACAAGCGGCTGTGGTAAGAGTACGTTGCTTGAAATGATCGGTTTGATTCTGAAACCGACTCGACTGACACGTTACCAATTAGGCGCAGAGCAGGATATCAGCCCGCTTATTTTACAGCAAAATCAAACCGCACTTGCGACACTAAGGGCGACATCGCTGGGATTTATGCTCCAAACCGGAGGGCTATTACCTTTCTTAACGGTTAAACGAAATATTTGCTTGCCGAACAATATTCTCAATAACAATACGCTTAATGACAAAGCCGATAGTGATTGGATTTCACATCTGGTGCAGCAACTGAATCTTAGCCATTTATTGGAATCTTACCCCAACCGTCTCTCTATCGGCGAACGACAAAGGGTGGCATTTATCCGGGCGGTAGCGCATAAGCCCAAGTTATTATTGGCTGATGAGCCAACCTCGGCGTTAGATCCTGAGCATGCAAACATTTTATTTGATCTGATGCTGAATTTAGTACAAGAACAGAATATTGCTGCGTTGGTGGTCACCCATGATCGGGCGTTGATTAACGCTAGAAAATTGCCGTATTTGCAAGCTGATTTAACCTCAGCCGGTTGTGCCGTGTTTGGTAAGCAATCAGGCGGTGCGGTATGAATAATCTGAAATTGTCCAATCGATTGCTAGCCAAACTGGCGTGGCTGGATTTGCTTTATGACCGAAATGTGTCGTTTTGTATCGTCGCTTCTTTGGTTGCGGTTATTGCACCGTTATTATTATTGTTCAGTTTAAAATACGGCGTGGTTTCACAATTGCAGCAACAACTGACCAATAATCCACAAAATTTGGAAGTGAAAATTGTCGGCAATTTAAATTTGAAACAGGCATGGTTTGATTGGTTGAAAGCACAGCCTGAAACGGCATTTGTGATTCCGTTGACCCGATCATTAAACACGTCTGCCGATATCAATATCAGTTCCAATCGTTTTATAAAAAATGTGGAAATTTTACCGACAGCCGAAGGTGATACGTTGTTAGGGCAACTGGAATTGAAACAAGAGAACGGGGTGATTCTATCGTCGCTTTCTGCTGAAAAATTGCAAGCCAAAACAGGCGATAAAGTGCGGTTGGTCGTCAGCCGAAAACGGAATAATATCGATGAAAACGGCATTGTAGCATTAAGCGTCGAAGGTATTTTACCCGAAAGTCGATTTGCACGCGCCGCCGCTTTTGTACAACTTCCGGTGTTGCTTGCCATGGAAGACTATCGTGACGGTTACCAAACCGCACTTTTCCAAGACGCCGATGCTCAAGGAGAATGGGGGCGCACTCAAGCTAGAGAATCGTTTGCCAGAGCGAGAATTTATGCTAAAAGTTTGGATGACGTTGCTCCGCTGGCGCAAAAATTGCGTGAAAATAATATTGAAACCCGTACTGAAGCCAATGCGATTGAAAATGTCAAAGCCATCGATTGGGTGCTGAATGTGATTTTCGGCGTGATTGCTTTTACCTCGGTTTTAGGCTGTATTTTATCGCTCATCGGTGCATTTTTGGCGAATATTGATCGTAAACGTAAGGAAATTGCCTTGTTGCGTTTACTCGGATTTAAACCTCACTCAGTGGTGGTTTACTTGATTATTCAAGCGTTATTGCTCAGTTCGGCAGCGTTTGTTATTTCCTGCTGTTTATTCTTTTTTGGTAGTCACGCATTCAATTCGGTATTGGGGAGCCATTTATCCGCCGATATTTTTATCAGTAGTTTGCAGTTAAATCATATTGGTCTTGCTTTTGCTGCCGCATTGGGCATGGCAACAATCGTTGCGGGAATTGGCGGTATTCGGGCTGTAAAAATTCAACCGGCGGAGAGTCTACGTGATGTTTAATACGCTATTCAATCAAAAACGTCTAGTGTTGACCGCACTTTTTATGTTCAGTGCGGCAGCTCAGGCGGAACAATGGGATGAAAAATTTTATAATCCCAAAGCGGATAAAGAGGATGTGATCATGCCGATGCCTTGTCATGGCAGCATGGTTTTTCGAATGGTGAAAACCGGAACAAAATCCCCTTTGGACGATATGTCTGTCGTGTTGGGCAGCGATAGCGGCACAGAGGCGTTCGCTGAGCATTCTACACCGAATTATATCTCTGGCGGCTTTAGTGGACAGAATAATGGAAAGGCGCAAGACCGGTATTTTTTAATGGCAAAATATGAAGTGTCGCAATTGCAATATCAAGCGGTGATGGACGAGCAATGCCCGTCGCCGAATCTGAAAGGGCGGCAGCCTGCCGTTGATGTGAGTTGGTTTGATGCGGTGAATTTTAGTCATAAATACAATGAATGGTTGATGAAAAATGAGCGGGATAAGTTGCCGAAAGAAGATGGCGTCAGTGGTTTTATTCGCCTGCCGACCAATACAGAATGGGAATATGCGGCACGCGGCGGTATTGCGGTTTCAGCTTCCGAATTTAGAGAAAACACGTTTCCTGTACCAAATGGCTTGAAGGCCTATGCGTGGTTTTCCGGCTCGCAATCGGCAAATGGGCGCTTGCAATTGGGCGGGTTGTTAGCGCCGAATCCGTTAGGACTGTTCGATATGCTCGGCAATGCCAGCGAAATGATGCTTGATCCGTTTAAACTTAACAAGCTGGATCGTTATCACGGACAAAATGGTGGGGTTACCGTACGGGGTGGAAGTTATCTCACTTCTGAGAGTGAAATATCCAGTGCGTTACGTATTGAGAAACCGTTTTATGCCGCTGACGGTAAGGCGGATAAAGCGAAGGATATGGGGTTTCGTGTGGTGGTAGCCGCTCCGGTATTAACTTCGGGTGATCGGATCAAACAAATAGATAATGAATGGAAAAATCTTGGTAATGATAATTTAAAAAATGATAGGCACGGTAGCGGTAGTAATATTGTGGGAAAATTGGAAAAAATCACCAATGATATCGAAAATGAAAACGTGAAAAAAGAGCTTAAATTATTACAAGATGCATTGCGCTCTGCTAATCAGTCTCGTGATGAACAGCGAGATCACGCTATTCGTTCTGTGTTGGAGTTAGGTGCGTTTTTATGCACTAATATTGCCGATTTAGAGGCTAATTATCAGCAAAAAGTGGCTGCACAAAATTATATTGCACAGGCTTGTCCGGTGGGTAGCGAGCCGATTGGTCTTTGTGAACCGACGGCGATCGAAGAAAGCAAGACTGTGTTGGCGGAAGCAAAA
Source organism: Testudinibacter crocodili (assembly GCA_006228005.1). Taxonomy (GTDB): domain Bacteria; phylum Pseudomonadota; class Gammaproteobacteria; order Enterobacterales; family Pasteurellaceae; genus Chelonobacter. The sequence goes on along the minus strand of VDHG01000059.1, from coordinate 14,189 downwards.
GGCGTGCGTGATTTTGTATTGACTTATTATGCCGATACGATTGTGAGTACCAGTAAAGCTTATAATATTGCAACAGTTCAGACGCAAGTGGATAAAAAGCAGTTGGCAGGCAAGGCGAATTTAGCAGAATACGTTGATCTTTATTGGAAACATTTGCAACAATATTATAAAGACGGTAAAGTAAATCGTGAAGAGTGGTTAAATAACTGTAAGCAATAGTAAGTGACGCAACCAATAGGAGCATATATGTACTTAATCAAAAATAGCAAAACAATTTTGGGCGCATTGGTGTTATCGGCAAGTATTGTTTTAACCGGTTGTCAAAATGATGGTCTCGGCTCAAGCAGCAATGTTGATAGCCGATTGACACAGGGACAGCAAGCCAAATTCTTCAGTGAATCGGGGCGGAGTTCATGTGGAATGGGCGCTTTGGGCGGTGCTTTGCTCGGCGGTCTGGTCGGTGCGCTGTCTGGTGACTCGGAAGATGCAGTAGCCGGTGCGGCGATTGGTGCGGTTGCCGGTTGTGGCGTTTTAATGGGAGCAAACTATTATTTAGAAGATCAACGCGCAAAATATTCCAACAAAGAGCAGCGGATTAATGCAACGATTAATGATGTAAAAAATGATACTGCACAAGTTCAAGCCGTGACCAATTCGGCAAAAATTGTGTTGGCGCAAAACAAACAAACATTAAATAACTTACAAAAACAGCTTAACAATAATACAATCCAAAAAGCTCAGGCTCAACAACAGTTGGCGCAAGTTGATGGTAATATTAAATATCTCTACGATAAATTGAGTAAAATGAAACAAAAAGAGAGTGCTTGGCGTGATGTGGCGAAACAAGAGAAGCAATCCGGGGCCAATGTGCAGAAGTTAAATGCGCAAATTGCACAGCTTAATAAACAAATCAATCTGTTGGAAAATCAGGTGAGAGAGGTTTCCAAGCAACGTACGGCAATCAGATTAGGATAATCTTATGAACAAAGTAAAATTATTGGCCTTGACCGCACTTTTATCCGTTACAGCGCTGATATCTTCGTGTTCCGCCACGCCCGATGAGTGTGATCCGAGTGTGGAATTGAATGTGTTTACTAAAGCCGCATGTAAATTTTCCGGCAGTTATGATCAACGGATTGAGCAAAAAGAGAAAATTTTATTGAACGAGCAGGAAACCAATAAAAAATTCCGCCAAATTTATGCTGATATTCAAGCACAGCAAAAATCGGTCAATCAGTCGCTCAGCCAGAAAAAAGCCCAGCAAGCCAAGCTCAGCAAATCACTACATTCACTTACACGGGATTTGAAGCAAAAGGCGAAAGGGCGATCGGATCTGCAAGCGCAAATTGCCGAGGTGGAGAAGCAGTTAAATGCAACTAACAATTCAAGTGCTTCTGAAGTCGAGAAGCAGGTTGAATTGCAAGCGCTACAGCAAAAACTGGGGCAACTGCAAAAAACATTAGGGCTATAGCCGATAAAATAGGCGGTTATATTTTAGGTTACGTTATGTTTGAGGTAGCTTGATTTATAACCGCTGATTTTCTTGTGTTAGAAACGCATTTTTGTGTTAAGAAGTAGGCATTTGGTATAAGAAAGGATTGGTATGCAACGACTGGCAAGATTAACCAAACAAGAGAGTGATGCCTCAGCGGTAGCGCTTTTCAGCCAATATGACGAACTGATGTCAATTTTACTGCGCCATTTGCCGCCGAGCACTGCAAGTTTATTTGCCCGCCCAAGACAACATGCGGACTATGTCGAATGGTACACCGAGTTGGAAGGACAGCCTTATCTACTGGAGAACGGCGAGCAGGATAAGGCTCTTACCTCCAGAATCAATACCTTACTTAGCCAACGTTTGCAATCTATAGAGCGTTTGGCTGGTGAATTAAAAAACAATGGAAAAATTCAGCCCGCCCAAGCCGAATTGTTACAAAAACTGGTAGACGCAACAAAACAGGATACCAGCCAAGTCTATCTGATCAATGGTGAACCGGTGATTATCGGTTGGGGCATGGGGAAAGAACTGCCAAAACCGATTATTGCGCCAGCCGTCCCTCCACCGGTTGTTGCTGCAACTTCGCGTCGTTGGTGTTGGTGGCTACTGCCGTTATTGCTATTGTTACTTGGATTTTTGGCATGGTGGTTCTATTTCCGACCTCAAATGCAGTTGGAGTTGGTACGGGCGGTTAAAGCAGACATTCAATATCCGCAAGTCGCTAAATTAGAACCCAGTATGCCGAAAATCGAATTACCGAAATTGATTTTACCGCCGACGGAAATCGCAAAGATCGAACCTCAACTTCCACCGCCTGTGGTAGCAGAGACTGTAAATAAAGCAAAAGAGTGCAGAACAAAAGTTGACCCGGGAAAAACGCCGCAAATGGTCATCGTGTTTGATAATTCGGCATCGATGTTTTTGACGTTGGCGGAAAGTCCGCAAACGATTAAAGATTTCCAGCAGAGATGGACAAATTACGGCGTAACTGAGGCTGAAATCAATTATATGTATCGTTCACCGAATCGATTGGGTGTAGCTAAAAAAGCGTCGGCTTCAATTATTAATAATATCTCACCCAATGTTGAAATCGGTTTGGTATCGTTGTATCGATGTCCGGCAGCAACCCGTTTAGGGCGTTATTCGCCGGGTAAACGTAGTGCGTTGAAGGCTAAAATCAATGGTATGCTGCCGTCGAGGGAAGATAGCGGAACTCCGCTTTATAGCGGATTGCAACAAGCGGCAGCAATGGTTGATGGCAAAAACCGTGATGCTTTTATTTTGATTATCAGTGATGGCGAAGATAATTGTAAGTCGGGCGATGTTTGTTCTTTAGCTCGGCAAATTTCAAAACAAAAGCCACGTCTGAGAATAAATGTCGTCGATATCGGTGGGGCTAAGGCTGCAAATTGCATTGCAACGGCAACAGGTGGCAAAGTATTTACCGGCAATAATCAAAAACAGGTTGCAAGCATGATTAATCAAGCGGTAAAACCGATGACTAAAGTGAATGAATGTGAATAAACATACATAAAGGATATATTATGAAAAAACTCGTTTTTCTTACCACCGCACTTTTAAGTCTATTCTGCTACAGTGCATTTGCAGAGATCATTAATTTTCCGGACGGTTCGGTTTATGACGGAGAAATAAAAGACGGAAAACGGCATGGACAAGGTAAATTCACGTTTAGTGACGGGGAAGTTTATATCGGTCAATATGATAATGATCAACGTACCCAAGGAACATTAACATTTCCAAACGGCGATAGTTATCAAGGCACCTTTAAAAACGGGGTCATAGCGGGGAGTGGTTCGTATAGCTATAAAGACGGCTCGAAATATAGCGGAGAATACCACGCGGGAAAACGTCACGGAAAAGGTGAGTATATTTTTCCTGACGGAAAAGTGTATAGCGGCTATTTTGAAAATAATGAGTTTAGCGGACAAGGCAAACTCACCGATAAAACCGGCAAGGTTTTATATGAAGGAAAATGGAAAAACAGCGAGCCGGAAGTGAAATAGGATTTAAAGTAAGGGTTTGTTCACAGCCCATGATTATTAAGGGCTGTGATTTTTTATCTACTATGTCTAAAATTCCTGGATTAAATTGAAAGTGCGGTTTTTTGCCATAATATCTCACCAATAATATCCGGTTGCCCCTCAAAAAGTCGTTTGAGAGGGGCATTTCTAATCAATTCTTTACGAATGCTTAAGCGTAATTGATGGTCTTCGGCCAGCTTGACTGCACTTGTGATATATTGTTCCACATTTGAAGCGATTAACCATTTGGGAAGTTTCAAACGATTGAACAGTCCTTCGTCGATATGTTCATGAACTTCAGAGCCGGTTTTGCAAACACCGACCAGCCCTAACAGCACCATGTCAATAATTCCATTAGTGTTGCCGAATGGAAAAGGATTAATCAGCATATCGCATTGGTTCAACTCAGCCAGATAATCATCATAAGGTCGGTGACTATACAGTGTGGCTGAATTGCCTAAATAGCGTTTTATCACTTTATCCAAATAGACATGGGTGCTGCCAAAAGAGAGCCCACAGATAAAACGAAAATGAATTGGCGTATTTGTACGTTTCAGAATTTCTTGGCAGGCTGATAAAAAATGTGGATTTATTTTCATAATACTGCTGGCAATACCGATCTGCACAACGTTGGGATTTTCTCTGAATTGATGTTCAGGATATTTTTTCATAGCACCGGATGAAATGTAGGGAAGTGCGGTATTCGGTAACTTAATTAATTTCTCACTAAAAAAATCAGCAGTGTTGTTAGCGGTGTAGTCTTCTTCTACCAGTGCATAGTCAATAAAATCGGAATGGCTGGTTGCTGGATGCCCCAATGCGATAACCTGCACTGCTGCAATGCGAACGACACTGGCATACAATGTAATTAAATCCATGCCTAAACTTGGCATATAAAAAACAGCAGGTTTCAGACTTTCGGCGAGTGTTCGCAGTTGTGCCATTTGTTCAGGAATGCCGGCTTGTTGCAACTCAACAAATTGATCAAATATTGCTCGACCGGCTTGATCTACATGGCGTTCTCGACCAATGCCGACTAAATGAAACCGTGCTTTGGCGGCAAGCAGCGAGCGGGAATGGGTGCGATAAATCGAATGCTCGGTCGAAAAGTGTTCCAACAGCACTAACATAATCGGTTTATTATTGATTTTCCCGGTAGATAAAAAAGTGCGGTCTCGCCATCCGTCTTGCAGCAAATGTAGACGAAAGATATGGTTTAAGCTGCGCTTAATCAAATGTTTATTGACTGCATCATCATAACTACAATGCATATAAACATCATGTAATATACCGTAAGGTAGCAATGAAATGTCAGTTAATGTTAGTAATTTTTCCGGCAGCCATTGTAAAATTATGTGCCGTTTTTGATAGGCGTCTGAATCGGCAACAGCTCGTTGGCTCAATAATGCTAAGCAAAATGCAGCACAAAACGGGGCATTCAGTTGCCATAATATTTCTAGCTCTAACTTGATGTCAGACTCTAAGGTATATAAACAGAAAAATTTTAAGTAAGTACTTTGATTACTGCGTAATTGAAAATTTTGCAAATCAACTGCAATGTCATGGCGATGGAAAGTGCGTAAAATATGATCGCTGTTCCAATATGCAGAGGCTGAGAACAGCATTTCTAAGCTTTTGTGATAAGACAGCAGCTGCACGGCTTGTTGAACTGACAAGCTAAATTCCTCTTGGGTGAACAGCTGTTTGATTAAGTCAACTAAATATGTGCAGCCATAGAGAGTAGATTGTTTAAAATCACATCGCACCGCTAGCGGTATAGGCAAGTCTATCCTGCCAAAGTCATTATAATCTCGCTCTAAAACCCATAATATTTCTAACAGATCAGAAAATGCAGCGTCATAGTTGCCCTTTGCAATGTTTTCTTCAAGTGAGTGGGGGGACACAAACATCAAATTACCCTGTGGCTTGTTGACTTATCAAGGGTAATTAGCATACGTGAAGCTTATTTTGAAAGCAATATACTCCGTTTTATGCAAGCTGTGTTGATTTTTATTGTTATAACCTTAAATTTTACTGACAAAAATTCAAAATGTGATATTTGATGGATTATTTTACTTAAAATGTCAATATTGTCTGTGAATCGTCCATTATTTGAAGTAAAATTGTACAAACTTTTAAGTCAGCACCTGCTAAATTGTGGTTGTGTAGAGTGTAGTTATACCATTGTAATTAAAGGAACAAAAAATGAATAAAGTTTATAGAATTATCTGGAATAAAACCTTACAACGTTTTGATGTGGTTTCCGAATTGGCTCGCAGTCAGGGCAAATCGACAGTGGTTAACGAAAGCGAATTGCCGACAGTGGCAAAGTGCGGTTGGAAAACACCATTGCGTTATCTCAGTTTGTGCTGCCTTGCCGCTCTGTCATTATGGCTGCCACTTTCCGCTTCAGCGGCACTGAAATACGTTCAGTCTGATGATCATACTATTGAAGTATACCGCAACACCGACGGCACTTTTTATGCACTGGAAGCAAATGGCGATAAACGTCCGATCTCATCTCAAAGCGTCTGGGCATTATTATTAGATGATAATGGTAAACTCATAGCAAGCTCTTCAGCTGAGCACGCACAAATACAATCATTACTTAGCACCGACGGTTCTTCATCACCTACCAGCGAGGCTAGCTACGCAACCAGACATCAACTCTATGCTGGCGAAAATAGCGTAGCTGGCGGATTTAATGTTATCGGCACAGAAACCAATAATAATGCAGCGTTTGGACAAAACATCACAATTAAAGAAGGGCAGAAAAACAATATTTTAGGGCAGGATATCGCGGTTGAAGGCGGTGTTGGCAATACGGTAGTCGGACAAAATATTTACCTTAAAGATGGTCATAATAATACTGTGCTGGGTAATAGCGCCAATGTTGGTATCGATCGTGACCGACAAGCGACTACACCGGTAATGAGTGCGGTAGCGGTAGGCGCTAACACCGGTGTGACTGTTAATGAAGGTGTAGCACTCGGTGCCGGTTCCGTCTCTGATACAGCTGAAAAACTGGGGCATTTTGCTAATCGTCCTAAGTTTGTAGTTGACGGCATGAATTTCGACAGTATCAATCAATTTGGTTTTACCAAAAAAGAGCTGGCGATTTTGGCTGGTTTAAGAAGTGAGGCAAATGATATCAGTGTAGATGACTTGGGTGCTTTGGCTTACCGTTATATCAACAAGACCTGGTTACAATACCCTTATGAAAGCGAGATATCGAAAGAGCATAATGACCAATTTATAGCTAAAATCAAGCAAGATAATCCGGATTTAAGCGAACAAGAACTGAATAACTTGAATCAAAAACTGCAAGATTTGGCGAAAGCCAACATTAATGGCACGCTGAACACCATGTCAACAGCAGGAGCGGTTTCGATTGGTAACGAAAAAGATGAACGCATTATTCTACGTCAGCTTAAAGGCTTGGCAGCCGGCACAGAAAACACTGATGCGGTCAATGTAGCGCAACTCAAAGACGCCACCACCCAATATTACAGTATCAATAAAGACACAATATTAGACAATGGCAGCAATGACTATTTCACAGAGTACGCCAACAAATATAACAATGGCGCTACTGCAACACACTCAATGGCATTAGGAGTAGGAGCAAAAGCAATCACTGATGCCGGAGTGGCATTAGGCTTCCGTTCTGCAGCTGACCGCAAAGCGGGGAATGCTGCCTATAATCCCAAAGGTGTTTTGAACTCGCTCAATGCGCCAAAAATGGAAGCAATTGAGGCTTTAAACGCCGCAGATTATGCAGTGTATCAACAAGCATTGGCGTTATTGGCAAAAGGCACTTATTTTGACAGCAGTGTGGGGAAAGAGGTGCCTATCGATCAAGCTCAGGTTGAAAAATTGATTTTGAAGGAAGGAAACTCTTGGTTCTATTCCACCCGCTCCACTCAAGATGCACAGCCGGATAAAGTGTTGGCGGCATTTAAAGCCTTTTTGGAAAATAAAGATCTTGATTCGGCAGCATTCCATTCCACAGCAGGTGCGTTAAGCATCGGAGATGCGAAAAATGGTGTTTTACGCCAAATTACTGGGGTAGCCGGAGGCTCGGCAGACACCGATGCCGTGAATGTAGCGCAGTTGAAAGCGTTGGAAAAATCGTATATCGGAGTGGTGAACACTCCGAGCAATAAACAACCGGCACTGCATACTTGGTCACAAGAGGAAAATGCGATCACCAATAATATTGATGGCGAAGGGGCTCAAGGTCTGGCGTCGATCGCCATCGGGGAATATGTGCAAACAACGGGCGAGCGTGGTGTTTCTATCGGTCAGTCAATCGGCTCACGCGGGGCGAGAAGTATAACGATTGGTAGCGAAAACTATTCCCGCGGTGCAGAGAATACTGTATTGGGAACCGGTAGTATTGCCGGGGAGCATCTTGCTGAGTTTGATAACGGCGTTATCGGAACAGCGGTATTTGCCGGATTATATCAATTACGGACAGCAAAAAGTGATTCTTTCAGCCAAAATATGTCGTTACTGACCGAATGGGAAAAGTCGCATAGTCAATCCATAATAGATCTTCCTGCAGAATATGCTATCGATAAATTCAATGCTACTTATAAAGGTTTGCTAGCGAAAGAAGGCGTTGATGTCTCTTTGCTCAATACGCAGGAGCAGATCAGGGAAGCATTTGTAAAACAAGTGATGGCAAAGGCAGATGAACCTTTTCCTTTTGGTGTTAAAAGTATCACTGATATGCAAATTCTGGCACGAGATATCCTTCAAGCCAAAACAGCCGGCAAATCAGCAACTGTTATCGGTAATAATTCCGTTGCGACCGGCGATAATTCGATCGTGATCGGTAAGGGCGGTTATGCTGCTGGCAAAAATGCGATCTCCATCGGCACCGGCAACACCGTGCGTGGGCAAAATTCCGGCGCCATCGGCGACCCGAGCATTATCAACGGCGATAACAGTTATAGTGTCGGCAACAACAACACCATTGGCACTGGTTCCAATAATGCGTTTGTATTGGGTAACAACGTACATATCGGCGCCAGCCGTGCTGCAGACGGCAGCGTAACCAATGGCACACCGGTGCAACATGCCGTAGCCTTGGGGTCAAATACTCAGGTAACAGTTGATAACGGCGTGGCGTTGGGGGCGGGTTCAAATGCGGCAACGGCGGCGAATCAAGCAGGTTATGATCCAGCGACTAAAGCTGCTTCAACTAAAACGATTGCAGAAATCACTGCACTTAGCGCTGATGAACGCAAAGAATTTGAAAAACTATTGGTTGACAATACTACCTTAGCTGCTGCAATCACTGCGGCTACTGATGGCAGCAAAGTCAAAACCGCACTTGAAGCGTTAAATGCTGTTAAAGATAGCAACGCCTTTGTCTCCACCCTAAGTGCGGTCAGTGTCGGCGATGTTTCTCGTGGCATTCTGCGCCAAATCACCGGCGTCGCCGCAGGCAGCAATGATACTGACGCGGTGAATGTGGCGCAGTTGAAGGCGGCGCAGACGCATTATGTGAGTATTTCTCCAACTACCTCGGCACAAAATGGTGCCTTGAATCAAATTAACTATCATAACGATGGCGCGAAAGGATTAAATTCTGTAGTTATTGGTAAAGCGGAAGTGGCGGATAATAACAGTGTTTATATTGGTTCGCAGATGAAAGACAGTCGTGATTTTGTTACTGATATTCTGCCTAATCTGACCAATGGTAGCAAACTGATGGAAAGTTTGCAGATTGTGGACCGTAATCGCCCTGAAATTAACTGGGCACTGAACAGCCAAAATGCCAATGTGAAAATTAATTTACAAACTATTGGTAACCATCGCACCGGCGAGTGGGGATTTGGCAGTGAAAATACTTATATTAACACCATGGGTAATACAGTGGGTAATCGCAATATTGCTTTGGGTTCGAATACGCTGAGCAATGTAATCGGTAGCCAAAATGTTGCAATTGGTGCGGGAGCTTCTTCTTGGAATTTCGCCGGTGGCACCATTGACGGGGCTTATGGTGATTATTTAAATAACCGTTTGTTTAATGCTCGTTTTTTCCCGAATGCAATCCAAAGTACCGATGGTTTAAATAGCCGCTTGGATTTCAGCTTGCTGGGTAATCAAGACAATGATCTCAATACCAATACGATTGCCATCGGTGCAGCTGCCCGACCTAACGCTCGCCGCGCTATTGCTATTGGCAGCCAAGCATATGCGGACGGAACCTCTTCGATTGCACTAGGTGATCGAGCAGTCGTTGGTGATCCAAATATTCTGGCGGCATATAGCCAATTAGCGCGTGGTGATGATGCAGATCAGCTTTTAAGTTCAATATTAAGAGAATATTCTTCTGCATTTAAAAAGAAAAATAGCATTAATGAAAAAGAGAATATTACGCTGGCTGACATAAAGCAGGGTGGCAAGTATTTCGATTCATTTTTCAATTTTGTTAACGATTCGAGCAATATGCCTATCCGCTCGATCGCAATTGGTGCTGACAATATTGTGAAAGCCGACCATAGTGGGGTTTTGGGAACGAACAATAGGATTATCTCAGCGAATAGTTTCGTGCTTGGTAATAATAACACTGCTTATTCTCTAACTCCGAATATGATAAGCAATAATTTTGTATTGGGTAATAACGCCACTATTTACGGAAGTGATGGGGTGGCATTGGGCAGTAACACTCAAATTGTCGCCGATGGTGCAGTGGCACTGGGTAATCATATTATTGCTGGGGCTAACAACAGTGTGGCGCTTGGTGGTGGTTCGTATTCCGGAATTTCTGGCGGTCGAAACGGAGTGAATACGCTTACCGGTGAAATCGTGCCGACACAGGTGATTGCAGCAGTCACTGAGTTAACACCGGAAGAGCGTAAGCTGTTTGAAAACGTGCTGGTGAGTAGCCGTAACATAGAGACAGCAATTGCTGTAACTGATAATATCAACGTGAAAGCGGCGCTTGAGGCGTTGAATAGGGCAAAAGATAGCAATGCCTTTGTTTCCACCCTTGGTGCGGTCAGTGTGGGCAATGTTTCTAACGGCATTTTACGTCAAATCACCGGGGTGGCAGCAGGCACTCGAGATACTGATGTAGTCAATGTCGCACAATTGAAACGAGCGCAGACTAGATATGTGAGTGTAAACCCGACTTGGGGTGGAAAACCGTTACGGGAATATTATAAAGACATCAGCCCTAAGATTCTGCATAATTATAATAGTGATAACATGGGAGCTCTGATGCCTGTGAGTACTGCAATTGGCGCAGATACCCTTGTAGGAAATCCAAGACTTTTGGAGTTAATACTACGGACTGATTTGGATCGAAATCTTATCCGAACATCAGTACCTGATGATATTTTAAAAAACTATTTGGCCTCGCGTAATTTAGGGGGATTTACCACTAAAGATGCGGCAATTGATCTAATTATTGCCAAAAATGATAAAGCAGATTTTGACAGTTATTTACTTGATCTCAATTATGGTTATCGTCAAGGTCGGGTTGGTCGTTCTTCTGATTTGCAGAATGGTCTAGGCAGTGTAGCATTGGGGCATAATGTAAAGGTATTGGGTTCAGAGTCAATTGGAGTAGGGCTAAATGTCACAGTAATGTCTGATCTTTCTATAGTTGCAGGCTCGCATTCCGCTGCTGACGGTCGAGGCTCTATTGTACTGGGGGCAACCGCATCTTCTCAAGTGAATGACGGTATTGCGCTAGGGCGTTTCAGCAGAGCGAACACCGCAGCAATGGGGCAAGGCTATATACCACTTGCTAGTGATACCTTAACAAGAGAGCAGACCGACACGTTAGCCGAATTACAACAATTGAATGCAGAAGAATTATTAGAGGTAGAAAAAGCATTTGCGTTCAGCTCTGACCCGGTAGATGGACGGTTAAATTCGCTTCAAGCTATTATTGCAGATTTTAGCTCAACAACGCCACAATTTGTTGGTCAAAATCTGACTCAGGAATCACGCAACAAAGTTGTGAGTGCTTTAAAAAATTTACAGAACAATAATGTAAACCCTTTCATTTCGACAGCCGGCGCCTTGAGCGTGGGTAACCCGACATTAGGCATCCTACGCCAAATCACCGGCGTCGCAGCTGGTAGCAATGATACTGACGCGGTGAATGTGGCGCAGTTGAAGGCTGTGCAAACCGCGGTTGATGCGACACCGAAGATTCATTATTTTAGTGTCAATGATGGTGGCACGAAAGGTGATAATTACAATAATGACAGTGCTAAAGGTGCCGGTAGTGTTGTGATTGGCAAGGTTGGAGCTTCTAATGAGTTGAATAGTGTCAATATTAATGGCAGTGTCGACGTTATTGTGAATGATACTGATAAAAAAATATCAAATGTATTCAATGAGAGTTTAAAATATGTTAATGGGGCAGGAACGTCATCGGGTCAACAGCGTGATAGTTTTGCAAATACTAACACTAATAATGTAAATATAAATAGCACTGGTGGAGTGTTGGGTAATTACAATACTTACATTAATACTAAAGGATTTAATGACAGCGTAGATGTCCGTGGAAATGATAATATTGCTATTGGAAGTGGTGCGCTGGCAAATCATTTGGGAAGTAACAACATTGCGTTAGGAATGGGTGCTTCTAACTATGACGCTTTTTTCTTGGGTAATACTTTTAGTGGATATCTATTCCAACAGGGGCGTTTCTTTGCAGATGCTATTGACAACATCGGAAAAGTAGACCCTGATAAATTATCGGCATTAGATATGAATACTAATACTATTGCGATTGGTAATCAGGCATCAGCCCGCAACCGAAATACGGTCACCTTAGGTGCGAACTCCGCTACTGACGGGCTATCTTCGATTGCAATTGGACAAGGTGCCGGAACAGGAAACCCAGAAATTGCTGAATACGCTATGATGAACAAGCGTGGGGCTGAGCGAGTTGCCGAAGTTGACGCAATATGGGCTAAATATGGTGCTGAATTACAAAAAATGTATCCAGATTTTCCTGAGGAAACATTAAAAAGCGTAGTAAGCTCTTCTCATGGTAGCATTGTGGCGTCACTGATGAAACTGAGTCAAAATGACGTCAAAGGTGAGCATGCTGTTGCCATTGGTAGTGCTAGTCATGCGGGCGGCAACGAAAGCCTTGCAATCGGGCACGGCAGCATAGCAGGCGGTGATCAATCGATTGCGATTGGTAGAGGCAACAGGGTGAACGCCAATCATGCCGGGGCAATTGGTGATCCAAATATTATCGGCGAAAAAGCCGAAGGTTCGTATATTTTGGGTAACAACAACACCGTCAATACCGCCAACAGTTTTGTCGTGGGCAATAATGTTACGATTGCAGAAGCAAACGAAGGTGCTTTAGCGCTCGGCAACCGCACTTTGGTGTCGCAAGCCAACGGCGTGGCGTTAGGGGCAGGTTCAAATGCGGCAACGGCGGCGAATCAAGCGGGCTATGATCCAGCGACTAAAGCTGCTTCAACTAAAACGATTGCAGAAATCACTGCACTTAGCGCTGATGAACGCAAAGAATTTGAAAAACTGTTGATTGATAACACCACTTTAGCTGCTGCAATCACTGCGGCTACTGACGGCAGCAAAGTCAAAACCGCACTTGAAGCGTTAAATGCTGTTAAAGACAGCAACGCCTTTGTTTCCACTCTAAGTGCGGTTAGTGTCGGCGATGTTTCTCGTGGCATTCTGCGCCAAATCACCGGCGTCGCAGCAGGCAGCAATGATACTGACGCGGTGAATGTGGCGCAGTTGAAACAAGTTGCCGGCGGTTGGTTGATTGGCGATGGTGCAACGAATGAAGTGGGTGCGGTTGCGGCAGGCGAGCGGGTTGATTTTGTTTCGGGTGATAAACTCACTACCGATGTTGCCGTTAAAGATGAGAATGACGCCGGTAAATCAACGGTAACCATCACCGCTAAAACCTTGTTGAGATATACCAAAACAGATGGGACTTTAGTGTATAAGCTGGCGGACGGCAGTTATAACACTCAAGCAGATGGCAGTGGTGATACTGTTGAAGCGGAAGATATTTTGGTTTCCGTTGTCAATCTTGATGGTACTACCAAAACGGCTACACGCTTAAGTAATATTGCAGATGGCGTTGATGATGATGATGCGGTTAATGTGTCACAATTGAAAGCTGCTACGCTGCGTTATCTAAGCATTAATTCAACAGAAGGCAGCAATGCGGACAATAAAGGTGCACTAGCTGTAGATTCAATTGCGATTGGTAAAAATGCCGGTGTAGTTGCTGCAGCGAATAATGCCGTGGCTATAGGTTTTGGTGCTACAGCAAATAATGCAAATGGCGTTGCTCTTGGCGCAGGATCAATCGAAAATCGTGGGGTAATCGCTGCGGGTTATGCAGCTCCGATTGCCGGCAATAATGCGACGGCCAACTTTGCTCAAGGTTCTATTGGCGCGGTTTCAGTGGGCTCAGAAAATGGTTTGCGACAAATCACCAACCTTGCTGCTGGTACACAAGATACCGACGCAGTCAACGTTTGGCAATTAAAAGCTGCGATCGATGCTATCGCCCCAGGTTTGAAAGGACCAACCGGTGATACAGGAGCTACAGGAGCCACAGGATCTACGGGCGCAACGGGTGATACAGGTGCAATTGGAGCCACAGGCGCAACCGGAGC
>VDHG01000058.1 GCA_006228005.1 Testudinibacter crocodili | reverse complement strand
TAGGCTCTTCTGGTTTAGGTTCTTCTGGTTTAGGTTCTTCTGATTTAGGTTCCTCAGATTTTGGTACTTCTGTGGTAGTATTTGATTTTTCTTCAGTAAAAGAAGACGAGGTTGACGAGCAGGCAGCGGTAAACAAGCTCAGTAAGCATACCATAGCAGTGGTTTTGTAGGTTATTTTCATAAGTTTTCCTTGAATTAGTTAATATTGTTGATATTAAAAACGAATTTCAGCGCCTAATAAAAATGTTCGTCCACGTGCTGAATTAGTAAACGAGTAAACGTAGTTGTCATCTCTATCGGTCCCCACTTGTGAGCCGGTTGAGTTGAGTGAATTTAATGCATCGACATAATTTTTATTTGATAGATTTTGCACCGAGGCTTTGAGTAGGACGTGCTTGTTGAGTCGATATGTGGCGTAAAGATCGATAATAATCGGAATTTTCGGCAGTGCTTGCGAATCATTGCCGTATTTATCTACTTCAAGCCCGTTTGGCACTTCGCGGCGTGACTTTCCGGTGTATTTAAAAATAGATCCGATGGTTAAATCACGCTCAAAAAACCGTCCGCCTAATGTCAGCGTAGCGTAGTCTTCCGGTAGATAGGTGATCGATGTTGTGCCGAATCCGGTACCGATTGAAGAGCTTACATCTAAAGGTAAAGCCGTTTTTTGTCGGCTATAGGATAAATTGGCAAAGAGTGTATCGGAATCATATTCTAAAGCAATTTCTATACCTTTGTGCTTAATAGGATTCAGTGCGTTAATATACATTTGTGCATGAAAATCTCCATATAAATCAGGGTGATTTAGGTCGGTGATTCGAGTACCGCTGCGAGTAATATAGAAACTTTGGCTATGAATATAGTTTTTTATATGATTAATATAGGCTGTCAATTTGAAACCTAAGAAATCATTATCTGTGAATATGTTTTCTTTTTCGGTATTAAAACCAATTTGATAGATCTTAGCTTGTTCCGGTTTTAAATAGGGATTCATTGAGCCGCTGCCTTCATTATTGAAGAAGACTTCTTGGGTATTCGGAATTCGAGTAGATTGGGAATAGCTGATAAACGGTTTGAACCACGGGTTTAAATCCCAGGATAGCATCACTGACGGCTGCAATGATTTGCTGTTTAATTTCATACTGGCGGCATTTTTTGGAAAACAACCCAAATCGGCAAAAGAATTATCGCTGCTGCCCAAAGCGTGGCAAGAACCTTTATGACCTCGGACCGTACCGTCAACATAGGTCAAGCCGGTATTTAATGTGAAATTCTGATAGGTTAATTCATTGATTAAATATAGGCTGTAGATAGTTTGTCTGCCGACAGGAGAAAAGGGCGTATAATCATAGTTGTCTTTATTGACACCTAAGGCTTTTTTAGCATAGGTGTTAGTCATAACACTACTGCCTAAGGTAAAACTCGAGGTGAAATCTTGCCAGTGCAATGTGGAAATATTGTTGATATCCAGATAGTAAGAACGGTTGTCTGTTTTCGCTTTATCCAGTTGCCAAATGTTGGCGTCATTATCATAAAGTTGGCGATTATCGGTATAAGCGCTCAACAAGGTAAAATCAATGAAAGGGCTAGCCGGGTCAAACTTATAGCGTAGATAATAATTACTGTTTTTTGTTTGGCGACCACCGACACTGTTTTGATAGCCACGGGCAGCCAGTTCAATTTTATGTAGCGCGGAAGGGGATAGTTCAAATTTCGCCAACCAAGAGCGGGGCGATTGATCCAGACGGCGAACATAGTCATTTTGAATCGAATGTGTGCCGTCACCGCGTTTATAATTAGCTTTTTCTTTGCCGCCGCTATAGGCTAACATTGCACCTATTGAACCGTTGTCGAAAGCAGCTCGTTTGCTAGCCACCGCCAACATAGCATTTTGCCCTAATCCGTTGGTGCCGTAATTATATTTTGACAGTAAACCAATGTTACTGTCGGCAAAAACAACATCATCGACTCCGATGGTACGTAGGTTGGAGTGTCCGTTTAAAGCATTCACGCCTTGAGCACCTTGTGAGAATCCTCGAGTGACGCTGACACCGGTCAGAAAATTCGGATCAATCATAACGCCGAATTGGCTGCTGGGTCCATATCCTCCGTTTTCACTATGATATTTACTACTGGAATTAGATGAAGTACCGTAAAAAGTTTGAGGAACATCATCAACCATCGTGTTGACTCTGCCAAAACCGGTCATTCCCCGAATATTGACGCTAACCGTACCTTGTGTCGGGTTGATGTTGGTAAAGGTTCCCGGCAGTGCTCGCACTACACTGTCTAATGATTGCATTTTTCTATTTTCACCCACTGCGCTGACTGCGCCGGGAATACTAAACGTTTTTTGTGATGTAGTGCGCGGCGAACCTAATACTTTTAAGTCATCAAGTTGTAATTCATCTTGCGAACTTTGATCGGCATAGCCACCGATAGCGGGAAGAAGACCGCAGCAAACTAAAGCAATAAAACGGCTGATAATCGAATAATTCATTGTTTTTCCTTGTTATAAATAAGTGTATTGCTGGGTATAAGATGACTTTGGCTAGCAATGCGATCGATTTTGAGTAAAAATGTGTAGGCGGTAAGACTTCTGATCTGGCGACTTGCACCGCCATAACGACCGCGATGGCCCGAATGGGGTTCGATATTGAGTAAAATTGCGCTATCAGCCAGATTATACTGTCGGATTTTAGCGGCATATTTTAAGCTTTCCCAAAATGGAACCCGTTGATCTTGTTGGGCTGTCATAATCAAGATTGAAGGATACTGTTGAGGCTGAATATTTTCATAAGGTGAGTAGCTTTTAATATATTGATACTCTTCAGGTTGTGAAATGTCGCCCCATTCTGCAACTTCAGAATCTGTTTTGGTCGCTGGATTACCGAGGGTGGCTAACATATCCAAAAACGGCACTTGTAGCACCACGGCACGAAACAGCTGTGGTGCTTGATTGACGGCAGCAGCAACCAACAATCCACCGGCACTTTCTCCAAGGGCATAAGTGCGGTCAGGCGCTGCATAACCTTTTAATTGTAAGATTTGAGCAACATCAATAAAATCATGAATGCTGTTCAATTTGAATTGCCTGCTCCCTTGGGTGTGCCAAGCAAGCCCCAACTCACCACCGCCTCTGACATGCGCTATTGCATAAACAAAACCTCTGTCGAGTAAGCTGCGATAAGCCGTGCCGTATACCGGTTGCATACTGAACCCATAAGCACCATAGCCGGTTAATAACAGGGGATTTTTACCTTTCTTGAAGTGTGATTTTTTATAAATCAGCGTAACCGGTACAGATATTCCGTCACGCACCGGAATCAATAAATATTCAGTTTGGTAGTGCTGGGCTGCGGTATTATGGATGCCTGATTCAGGCATATCCAACCATTGTTGTTGGTGCAGATCAAACTTCACAATACTTTGCGGTACGTTCAAAGCACTATAGCGTAGTGTTAAATGCGCTGAATCCTGCCCATCCCCATGTAGTATGCTCACTAAATAATTGGGATCCGGGAACGGGATTTTTTCTACCTTGCTATGGTGTGGTATCGACCAATAATATAGCTCAGGAACACCGTGATTGCGCACTTTGACAATCACCCAGTGTTTTAACAAGGTAAAACTTTCGAGGGTACTGCCGTTATGCGGGGTATAAACAGTTTGCCACTTTGCTTGTTTGTCTTTGGCATAGAATAATTCAAATTCAGTATTATTATGGTTACTTTTAATGTAGAAGCCGTCATTATGATGATCCAAATAGTATTCATATCCTATCTTTTCAGGCACAAACAGTGTTATTTCAGGATTGGATTGCATTAGATCTAGAGTGTATATCTCTGATCCATCTTGTTTATTAAGATCTAAGATTAAATACTGACCAGAAGAAGAGAGTGATATCGACAGATGACCATTCGTTGAATTCTGCTGATAAATCAGATGGTCTTCACTTTGCGGTAAGCCGATAACATGCCGGTATAAACCGATAATGTTGCCGGTTTCAGAGGCTTGTTGTAAATAATAGAAAGTGCGATTATTTTTTCCCCAAACAATTTCTCCGCTAGTATTGCTCACTTCTAGCGTTGTTTTGGGAGTCATTGATTTATCTAAATGGATAAGTGAAATCTGATAATTTTCATTACCGATAATATCTTCTGCAATTAAAGCAAGTCGATTATCAGGCGAAATAACCGGAATATTAAGTTGATAATATGCATGGTTTTCAGCTTGTTGTGCACCATCAACAATTAAGTGCCAATGACTATGTTGAGTGGATTTTCGTTCAAAGACAGGATGGTAACCTTGGTTATATCGGCGATAATGATAGCCGTTATCTGACCAATATAATGCGGTTGGACGCTGCTGCGAACGGGAGATGATTTCATTTGACAGTTGTTGTCTGAGAGTTTGCTCCGAGGCAAGGAAATTTTGTGTGTAGCGGTTTTCCTCTCGGATAATTTGCTCAATTTCATCTTGATAGCGATTATCCGCTAGCCAAGCATAGTGATCGTTGTGCTGAACATGATCAGGATTTGCTGCTTGCACTTTGGTCGGAATGAGCGGTTGGGCAATTGCGGCTGATGCAACATAACTGACCAGAATGCCTAAAATGATCCGAATAATATTCATCTTTATAGTACCCAAATATAATCGGCATCATTCATCTCAATATCGGATAGACTTTCAACCATTGCGATAACTTTATAATGACTTTCTAAATATTCTGCTAAATGTAGCGGAACCCCGATGGACTTTCTTATATGATGCAGCCCACCGATAAAAAGAATTGGTTTATTATTTTTAAGTAAGGTTTCAGCCATTCGGCGATCTTTGAATTGCTGGATCTCCACTAATCGATCAATTAACGGATCGCTATGATCTATTGCGTGAGATTCAGCAATTAAGGTCCTAATCGCTTGTTTTACTTTTGTTGTTGTAGATTTCTCCCCCAGTAGCGGATAAGCGCCCTGCAATAAGATATTGATTTCTTCACGGCTTAAATTTGCACCGTAAATATTGATATTGGATCTGGACAAGTAAGTGATCAAAGTTCGGTATTGGGTCCAATCCCATTTTGAATCCCAATCCAGTTGAGCGGCAATTTCGTGATCCGATATCGCGGGTTGGCGACGAATGACGGTTTGAGCCCGGTTTAGATCGGTTTGTGCTGTAGAAGGAAACATTTCTAGAGCAATACTGCTGATCAAAGATCTCTCTTCCAGCATTGTTATTAGCCGTAGTTGGGCTTGGTGGTGTTTCTTTTCAGTATGTTTTTCACCGATCAAAATTATTTTACTTTCAGCCAGTTGATCAACTAAATCATCAATTTGGATATAGCGCTGTTGGCTGACATCAAAAACAGTTTTTTGTATGTCCTGCTGCGGTTTAATTTGTTGTTTGCTAGCTAAAGTGGTGCAGCCTATGCAGAGACAGAATAATAATCCTAATAAGAAGTGCTTGAGGAAAGCAGGTTTTTTATACATACAGACAAATTGTTTTAATTTATATTGATAATGATATTGATTGTTATTATCATATCAGGCCTTATCCAAGTCAAGTAGGTTTTTTTATTTCTTTAGGAAAATAAATATGGAATATGATATCAGTCGCTTTTTTGCCCAATCTGAAGGGATGCCGTTTTCTTCACGAAAGGCAACAATGCCTTGGGCAGGAAGTGCGCCGATTGATCGTTCAATAATTCAGCAGCAGTGGAATGACTTACAGCAACTTGATACTGGATACCAAAAAACATTGTTATATCTGCATATTCCTTTTTGTGAAACACACTGTAAATTTTGTGGGTTTTATCAGAATCGATTTGAAATAAATGCAGCGCAAAATTACACCGAATTTTTATTAAAAGAGATTCAACAACATAGTCAGAATAAAATATATCAGCAGCATCCTATACAGGCGGTTTATTTTGGCGGAGGCACGCCAACCGCACTTTCGACTCATAATTTATCGATTATTTTACAGGCGTTAAAAAATTATTTTCCATTGGCAAGTGATTGTGAAATTACGATTGAGACTCGGGTTTCAGAAGAAAATAAAGAGAAATTGGCTGCTTGTTTTGCCGCCGGAGCGAATCGGATCTCTATCGGCGTGCAAACTTTTGACACAGATATTCGACGCAAGCTTGGGCGGCAATCAACACAGGATCAACTCCTTGAGTTTATTGATTATCTAATAAAACTTGATCAAGGAGCAATTGTCTGTGATCTACTGTTCGGTTTGCCAGGGCAAACCTCTGAGGTATTAGCAAAAGATTTAGAATGGATAGAATCTTTGCAAATGGATGGGGTTGATCTTTATGCTTTAAATGTTTTACCAAATACAATATTAGGCAAATCTGTGGCGGTACAGCGTATTTCAATTGCGACTTTTGAAGAGCGGCAGCAGTTATATCTACAAGGATTAAAACAATTAACTGAATATAATTGGCGGCAAATCAGTAATAGCCATTGGGCAAGGAATACGAGAGAACGTAATTTATATAATCTGTTAATTAAAGAGCATTCGAATTGTTTAGCATTTGGTTGTGCTGCTGGCGGAAATATCGGGCGTTGGAGTTTTATGCAACAACGAGAATTACCTAATTATTATCAACAGGTTACCCAAAATCAAAAACCGATTGCAATGTTAATGCAAAGACCGTCTTGGGCTGATAAAAGTGCGGCCGTGCAGGGCGGCATAGAAAAAGGATTTCTAGCATGTGGACGTTATTTTAATGCCGAGGAATTATCGATATTAACGCCATTATTTGAGCAATGGCAACAAAGTGGATTGTGTTTATATCAAAATACATCGTTGAAATTAACACCGAAAGGGCGTTTTTGGGCTAGTCAATTATTAAATGCATTACAACAATTTATTTTTTTAAAAGCAGATTAAAGATAAAAATGCAATTTTATCTTTATTACTAAACCGTGTTGAGCTTATTTTTAACGTTATTGTGAAATTTACCACCTAGAAGGATAGTATTATGTTTAAACCCTCTTATATCGCATCGTCAATAATGATTGCTTTAATTGGCGGCAGTGCTGTGGCAGATGAATCGTCTAAAACACAGTTGGATGAAATTACTGTGTTGGCATCCGCCGTATCAAGTGCGGTGGTGATCAGTGAAGTCAGTGCAGAGAATATTGTTAGACGCTATCCGAATAATATTAAGTCATTGTTTCAGCAAGAACTTGATGTCTCGGTTAATAACTTATCACGTAGCAGAGCTGGTAATGATGGGATTAATGTCAGAGGGTTGCAGGGCAATCGGGTTGGGATGACACTGGACGGTATACCGTTATCTGAGTCACAGGAAAATAAGCTGTTTACCACGGTGGGAATGGCATTCGGGCGTGGTGATTTTATTGAGCCGAGTGGATTGCGCTCTGCACAGATTAAACGTAGTGGTTCAAATAGCGGCTTATCTGGCAGTGTGAATTTTAATACACTTGAACCGGAGGATTTATTAAAAGAACGGGCGTTGGCAGGGGTGCTTTCCAGTGCATACAGTGGTGTCGATCGCGGTATTGCCGGCACGGTAGGATTTGCGGCACAAAATGAACGTTATCAAGGGTTGTTATTGAGCACGTTGCGTAAAGGGCATGAAACGAAAACCCATGGTAAGAAGGGGGGGATCGGCACAAACCGTACCAAAGCTGATCCGGCAGATTACAAAAGCGGTTATGTTTTATTGAAAAACTATTACCAATTAAATGATAGCCATCGTATCGGGCTGATATTTGAATATTTGAAACGAGATACCGAACGGGATTTACAATCCCAATTAGGAACAATCAGTAGCCGTACCGGGATTACGAATAATCTTGCGGATACCACCACGGATACGGTTGTGCGCAATCGGTTTTCTTTAAACCATTTGTACAGTAGGGAGCAATTGCATATCGAAAGTGCGGTTTATATGCAACATTCACAAACCAGAAATCACCGTTTACGTCATACTATCTCAAACGGTGTAGCGATCCAGCGCCTGGATGAGGCAGAAAATAAGGACAAAATTTATGGCATTAACAGTAGTGTCCGTCACTATCTTGATACCACTTTGCCGCAAATTGTGCACTATGGTGTTAGCTACAACTATCAGGATTTAAGTAATCGCTTGATCACAACCAGTGCCGACAATCGCAAACCGTCGGCAGATACCAAGCAGATCAGAACAACGGCATTTATTGAAGATGAAATCAGTTGGGGCAGTTTGGTGCTGACACCGCACTTGGGCCTGATTGATTATCGTCTGAAACCGAGTGACCGTAACGGCTATATTCAACGGGCAGATGACTACGCTCCAATAAGCGACCAGCATAAAACCGCATTTTTACCGAAATTTGGACTATTGTGGGATTTGACAGACGAATTTAAACCGTATCTACACTATTCCAGAGGTTACAAAGCGCCGTCGGCACAACAGTTAACCACCTCTTTCGGCAATGATCGCGGTATGTTGAGCTACTCGATTGTTGGTAATCCACAGCTAAAACCGGAAACAGCAGATAATTTTGAGCTGGGATTTAAAGGGCAAAATGCGCGTTTGGATTACCGAGTTTCAGCTTATTATCACCGCTATAAGAACTTTATTGATTACCAAACCATGATTTCAAATCGAAATTTATTGGTGATTCAATATCAAAATATCGCTAAAGCAAAAGTTTACGGTATTGAGGCTGAGGCTAAATGGCGTTTTACTGAACAGCTTAGCGCAACGACTGGGTTCGTTTATTCCAGAGGAAAATCCATTGAGCAAGACGGCACAATCCGTCCGATCAATACTATTCAACCGTTGAAAGTGCGTATCGGATTGGCGTATCAAAGCGAGGGTTGGGGCGCGGATCTGTTGCTTACTCATGTTCGTGCCAAGGCGGATAAGGACATTGACGGCACAATGTACAATCCAAGCGTTAGTTATAATTTGCTTGATTTAGGTGGATATTGGCAACCGCTGAAGGGCTTGATGTTTACTGCCGGAATTAACAATGTGCTGAATAAAAAATATTGGAATTGGACAGACTTATCTCACTTAGCGGCTCGTGCCAATGAAACGGCTAATAATGATAGCAGTGCGGGTACGATTTCAGTGACCAATGCGGATGCCTACAGCGCACCTGGTCGCCATTTTACACTTGGCGTGCGCTATGAATTCTAGTCAGGTTTACTGAATAACTAAATGTTAAGTGTGGTTTAAAGAAATAATATATTAAGGAATAAAATATGGAAAAATTAAAAAAACAGGTCGCCGATTTATTGATGGAAAATCCCGATTTATTGACATTGGAGCTGGCTGCTGCGTTAAAACAACCAGAAGGCTTGGTTATTTTAGCGTTGCCGTCACCTTTTATCCGAGTTGTTGATGGTGTAGAAGCGGAAGCATTGTTGGGAAAACTGAGTGAGTGGGGCGAGCTGGTAACGATTATTGAAAAAGAAGGTTCCATTTTTGAAGTTTCCGGTCCGTTTCCCGCTGGAAAAAACGGCTATGGTTATTTTAATTTAAATATGAAAGGCGATAGTAATAGTGCCTTGCATGGGCATTTGAAATTAGAAGCAATCAAGAAAATTGTATTACTAAATAAACCTTTTCGTGGCAAAGAGAGCTACGCTTTTGTCTTTATTGCCGCAAGCGATAATGTTATTTTTAAAGTTTATCTGGGTAGAGATCGGCAGAGAACGCTGTATCCGCAGCAAGTTGAGCAGTTTAAACACTTATTTATACAACAATAACCAGGATATAATTATGACAGATCGACAAGAGCGGTTACAAAATCGTTTAGGCCCTGAAATTCAGGCAATGAAACAGCAATGCAGAACACTACTATTGGCAACCGTAGATGCTGAAGGCAATCCGAATATCAGTTATGCACCTTTTGTGTTAAATGACAGGGGATATTATGTTCTTATTTCTGATGTTGCACGTCACGCCCGAAACTTAAAACAAGTACCGAAAGTATCGTTAATGCTGATTGAAGATGAGGAGCGGAGTCGTCAGATTTTTGCCCGTCGCCGTCTTTCGTTTGATGCGACAGCAGAAATTGTGTCATACGACTCGATAGAATGGCAACAAGGCACACAGGCATTGATGGCAAGGCACGGTGAGGTGGCGCAGCATTTGTCTTCGTTGCAGGATTTCACCTTATTTAATTTAATTCCGGAGCAAGGATTGTTTGTCAAAGGATTCGGGCAGGCATTTAAAGTCAGCTCGGATGATTTAGTCGGTGCCATCCATTTACAGCAGGGACATCTATCGCGAGAAAAGCGTGGGCATATTAAGCGTTAATCTAAAACTGCGCAATTGAGCGCAGTTTTTACTGATTTTGTTTGGTCACTGCCGATAATTTGCCAAAAACCGTGCGATTTTATTAATTGCATCTTCCAACTGAGTTACATAAGGTAGGGTGACAATGCGGAAATGGTCCGGTTGGTGCCAGTTAAAACCACGACCGTGCACGATCAGTACTTTTTCTTGGCGTAACAGATCGAGCACCATTTTTTCATCGTCATACAGATTGAATTTTTTCATATCCAGTTTTGGGAACAGATATAACGCACCCATCGGTTTGACACAGCTCACCCCCGGAATTTGATTCAGCAGGTCATAGGCGAGATTACGTTGTTCTAACAAACGTCCGTTCGGCAAAATCAATTCATTGATACTTTGATAGCCACCAAGTGCGGTTTGAATTGCATGCTGCATCGGTACATTGGCACACAGACGCATCGACGCCATCATATCCAAGCCTTCGATATAGCCTTTTGCATTGTCTTTCGGGCCGTTTAAAATCATCCACCCTTGACGGAAGCCACAGCTGCGATACGCCTTGGATAAACTATTGATGGTAATGGTCAATAAATCTGGCGCAAGAGCAGCGATATGATGGTGTACTGCGCCATCGTAGAGAATTTTGTCGTAGACTTCATCAGCGAAAATCAGCAAATTGTGCTGGCGTGCGACTTCGGCAATCTCCAATAATACCGCTTTGCTGTACACTGCGCCGGTCGGGTTGTTTGGGTTAATCAGCACAATTGCCTTGGTGCGTGCCGTGACTTTGTTTTTGATATCGGCGATATCTGGAAACCAGTCCGCCTGCTCATCACACAGATAATGCACCGCTTTGCCGCCGGAAAGGGTTACCGCTGCCGTCCAAAGTGGATAATCTGGCATCGGCACCAACACTTCATCGCCGTCATTCAATAACGCTTGCATCGACATGGTGATCAACTCTGAACCACCATTGCCGATATAGACATCATTGACCGTAGAATCCACAACCCCTTTGGATTGGTAATACTGCACCACTGCTTTACGCGCGGAGTATAGCCCTTTTGATTCGCAATAGCCTTGCGCCGTCGGTAAGTTGCGGATAATATCGACCAGCACTTCATCCGGCGCATCAAAGCCGAACGGGGCGGTGTTGCCGATATTCAGTTTTAAAATTTTATGTCCTTCTTCCTCTAGGCGCACCGCTTCTTTGTGCACTTTGCCACGAATGTCGTAGCAAACATGTTCTAATTTATTGGATTTAGGGAAAATATCCATGGCTAACCCTTGATTAATGCGTTAAAAACAATCGGTGAAAATGAATTTATTTACTCTACGCTTATTTGCGAAAAATGGAAAGATTTAGTAAATATTTATTTTAAAGTGCGGTAAAATTAGCGTTTTCTATGCCGAATAGGCAAGGATCGAGGCGCTGAATTATAGCTCTTCGATTATGACGATTGGTTACTCAAAACAAGATTTGGACGTTATGGACTGTTGGCAACAGATAAAACAACAATTACGACAACGGTTGAATGCGCATGACTTCTGTGCGCAAAACTCGGCGATCAGCCAGTATCAGCTGGAATTTACGCCGGATTCAGCGGGCGACGATGTGTTGGCTTGGTTAAAAGGGCAATGTAGTTATCCGCAATTTTTTTGGCAAGCCAGAGAAAGCGGAACGCAATGTGTCGCATTGGGACAAGTAAAATATTTTACCGAGTTGGCAGCAGCGCAAGCATTTTTGACTGCCTATCCGGCGCAGCCTCTGCAATTGGTCGGTGGTTTGACCTTTGAGGGCAAGGCGCATTTTTATCTGCCGCGATTGTGGCTGGAGCAGCGGGCGCAAACATGGCACATCACCCTGACTTTGTCTGCGGATGATCAGCAAAGTGCGGTCGAGGCTTTCTTGCAAGGACTGTCTCCGCCGCTGCCATTGAAACAGGTTCAGACAACATTAAGCCTTGAAACGCAAAACTACAGTGAAAACGAGTGGCAGGCGCTAGTCGGCGAAGCCTTGGCTCAGATTGAGCAGGGACATTTTACCAAAGTGGTGCTGGCGCAGAAAAAAACGTATCGCAGCGATAGCGCAGTAAATCCCTATGATTTAGTGGCGCAGGCGCGTGTTCAGCACGCCGATTGTTACTATTTTTTGTGGGCGCAAACGTCGGAGCAGGTTTTTTTAGGGGCGAGTCCGGAACGCTTGTATCAACGTGATCGGCAACAGTTGATCACTGAGGCGTTGGCAGGAACTGCGGTCAGCAGTGATGATCCGCAGCAAACCGAGCAACAGGAACAGTGGCTGTTGCAAGATCGGAAGAATATTCATGAAAATCGCTTGGTAGTGGAGGATATTTGTGCAAAATTAGCGAATTTCAGTCATCATCTGGATATTGAAAGTTTGACCAGCCGCAAACTAAGTTATGTGCAGCATCTGGTACGCAAAATTGCCGCTAAACTTTACCCGGAAGCCGATGACTACGCCTGTTTGAGTGCGATTCATCCCAGTGCGGCAGTGGGCGGACTGCCGGATAGAGCCGCCTTAAATTTTATTGCCAAGCGGCAAAATTTTCGACGCGAGTGGTATGCCGGCACTTTGGGTGTGATGTCGTTGGCAAACAGCGAATTTTGCGTTGCGATCCGTTCTACCTTGCTAAATCAAGATAAAATAATGATTTTCACCGGTGCAGGTATTGTTGCCGGTTCCGTTCCCTTGTTAGAATGGCAGGAGATTGAACGAAAAGCGGCGGGAATTCTGTTGTTATTTCCGGCATAAAATTTCCCGTGAATAGAGATGGAGTAGAGGAATGTCAGTTGCGGTATTGAATCGCTGTTGGGCGAGAGTGGTTTTAGAAAGTATAGTGCGCAATGGGGTGCAGCACATTTGTATTGCGCCCGGTTCGCGTTCCACGCCGTTGACGTTGGAAGCAGTGCGACTGGAAGACGGACATCGTGTAACCTGCCATACCCATTTTGATGAACGCGGTTTGGGCTTTTTGGCGTTGGGCTTAGCAAAAGCCAGTAATACACCGGTAGCGATTATCGTCACCTCCGGCACCGCCGCCGCAAACCTTTATCCGGCAATTATTGAAGCGACGCAAAGTGGGCATAATCTGATCGTGCTGACAGCCGATCGTCCGCCGGAACTGATTGGCTGCGGCGCCAATCAAGCGATTCAACAACAAGGAATCTTCGCTGATTATCCGATTGCCAGTGTGAATTTTCCACGCCCAAGTGAAGATTATTCGAGTGCATGGCTGCTCAGCCGTATCGACCAGGCTTGCCATCAGCAAAAAATGCAGCATGGTGTCATTCATTTTAATTTGCCGTTTGCCGAACCCTTGTATCAAAGCGATGAAAGTGCGGTTCAGCACGCCGCTTGGTTAGCGGATTTTAATCGCTGGGCAAGTAAAAAACAGTCATGGATTGAATATGCTGAGCAGCAAAGCGAGGTGCTGATTCACGAAAATTGGGACTACTGGCGCACCAAACAAGGTGTGATTGTGGTCGGCAAATTGCCGCTGGAACAGAGCATGGGCATTTCCGCTTGGGCGGCGACCATGGGCTGGGTGGTGATCAGCGATATTCAATCGGGGCTTGAGTCGTCATTGCCGTATGCCGATATTTGGCTGGCGAATGAGATTGTTCAACAAAAATTATTGCAAGCGGAAATCGTACTGCAATTCGGCAGTCAGATTATCAGCAAACGGGTCAATCGCTTCCTCGCACAATTCAAAGGTGAATTTTGGCTGATTGAGGCATCACAGAAAGATCTCGATCCGCATCACCATCAACACACTCGCTTTAATGTGAAAGCGCATCACTGGTTGCGAGCCCATCCGCCGCTGCGCCAGCGTCCGTGGTTGCTGGAGCCGCTGGCACTATCGCAATTTTGCGCCAGCTTTATCGAACAACAAATCGGCGGTAATTTAAACGAAGCGTCGTTGGCGCATCATGTCAGTCGTGTGTTGCCGAGCAACGGATCGTTGTTTTTGGGCAACAGCTTGTTTGTCCGTTTGGTGGATGCACTCTGCAAGCTGCCGGAAGGCTATCCGGTTTACACCAATCGCGGTGCCAGCGGTATTGATGGTTTGTTGGCAACCGCCGCAGGGGTGGCAATCGGTACGAATCAACCGCTGGTCGCGATGATCGGTGATATTTCAACGCTCTATGATCTGAACTCGCTGGCGCTGTTTAAGCAAGTCAAGCAACCGACGATCCTGTTTGTGATCAACAACAACGGCGGTGCCATTTTTGATATGTTGCCGGTCGATGAAAGCGTGAAAGAGCAGTTTTATCGTTTAGGACACGGGCTGGATTTCTCACAAGCAGCGGCAATGTTCAATATTAACTACAGCCGTCCCTATACCTGGGCGGATCTGAATTCGGTATTGAAACAGGCTTATGGGCGCAAAGAGACGAGCATCATCGAAATTAAAGTCAATCCGAACGATGGCAGTAAAATTTATAAATCACTGATTGAACAAATTGCCGGAGCGCAGATTGGCAGTTAACGGCGAGCAGCGACAGCCCTGTTTGGTTTTTCTACACGGTTTGTTAGGCACGCAAGCTGATTGGCAGCCAGTAGTCGATCGTTTACCGCACTTTCATTGCGTTAGTTTAGATTTGCCATTGCACGGGGCGCAAAAAGCAGCAATTGTCGCTGATTTCGCACAAACTTGTCGTTATTTGGCAGAAAAAATCCAAAGTGCGGTGGGTGACAAGCCCTATTGGTTAATTGGTTATTCACTCGGTGGACGAATTGCACTGTATTATGCGTTGCAAGCCCAAATTGAACGTGGCAATTTGCAAGGGCTGATTGTTGAAGGAGCCAATTTAGGCTTGCATACAGAAGCTGAAAAACAAGGGCGGTGGTTGAGCGATCAGGCGTGGGCGCAGCGTTTCAGCACCGAGCCGCCAAGTGCGGTATTGAATGACTGGTATCAACAAGCGGTGTTTAGCCACTTGAATTTAGCACAACGGCAAGCGTTAATTGAAAAACGTGCGTCGAATTGCGGTGTAAATATCGCGCAAATGTTGTTGGCAACCTCGTTGGCAAAACAGCCCAATTTAGTCGCTAAAGTGCGGTCAACGGATTTGCCGATTCATTTTTTTTGCGGTGAACACGATCAAAAATTTCGTACACAGGCACAACAAAATCGGTTAAATTTAACCCTGATTCAACAGGCAGGACACAACGGCCATCTTGAAAATCCCGATGATTTTGCGGCAAAGCTGACCGCACTTTTAGTTTAAAATATAAGAAGGAAACAGTATGTTATACCCAAGCGAAGCATTTTTATACGCCCCGGTCGAATGGCAGGATTGCAGCAACGGCTACAATGATATTTTGTATCACAAATCCGCCGACGGTATCGCCAAAATCACCATCAACCGCCCGGAAGTGCGCAATGCGTTCCGTCCACAAACGGTGAAAGAGATGATTACCGCCTTTGCTGATGCCCGTTTTGATGAAAAAATCGGCGTGATCGTGCTGACCGGACAGGGTGAAAAAGCCTTTTGTGCCGGTGGTGATCAGAAAGTGCGTGGCGACTACGGCGGTTATCAAGACGAAGCCGGGGTACATCACTTAAATGTGTTGGATTTTCAACGCGATATCCGTAGCTGCCCGAAACCGGTGGTGGCGATGGTTGCCGGTTATGCGATCGGCGGCGGTCATGTATTGCATATGCTGTGTGATTTAACCATTGCGGCGGAAAATGCAATGTTCGGTCAAACCGGACCGAAAGTCGGCTCATTCGACGGCGGTTGGGGCGCATCGTATATGGCGCGGATCGTCGGGCAGAAAAAAGCGCGTGAAATCTGGTTCTTATGCCGCCAATATAGCGCGCAAGAGGCGTTGGAAATGGGCTTGGTCAACACTGTTGTGCCATATGCCGATTTGGAAAAAGAGACCGTGCGCTGGTGTCGCGAAATGCTGCAAAACAGCCCGATTGCACTGCGTTGTTTAAAAGCGGCATTAAACGCCGACTGTGACGGACAAGCGGGATTGCAAGAGCTCGCCGGCAATGCCACCATGCTGTTCTACATGACTGAAGAGGGACAAGAAGGACGCAACGCCTTCAACCAAAAACGCGAACCGGATTTCAGCAAGTTTAAGCGTAATCCGTAGTTTTCCTAAAAGGAATAATAATCTATGCCTATAACTGATTTAAGTGGTGATTACGCTGATTTATTATGTTCAGTGAAAGAACGAGTGCGCGATGCACAGTATAACGCATTGCGTGCTGCGAACTCTGCACTTGTTGAGCTGTATTGGGACTTAGGCAAGCTATTGGTTGAGCGCAAAGCTGATGAGGGATGGGGAAAATCGATTGTTCAGAAATTAGTGATTGATTTAAAGAAAAGTTTTCCTGATGTTACAGGATTTTCATCTTCTAATTTATGGCGAATGAAGGCTTTCTTTGAGAAATACTCAGCCTATGAAAAACTCGTGCCACTGGTGCGAGAAATTAGTTGGAGCCACAATCTTATTATTCTTGAACGCTGTTCAGATATGCAAGAACGCGAGTTTTACCTCAAAATGAGTCGAAAATTTGGTTGGTCAAAAAAAGTATTGATCCACCAAATCGAAAATCAAAGCTATGAAAAAGCGTTGCTTGGACAAACTAATTTTGATAAAACGCTGCCTGAAACCGTTCGTAATCAGGCGAAATTAGCCGTTAAAGATGATTATCTTTTTGATTTTTTAGATTTGAGTGAGCTACACACTGAATCAGCTTTAGAACGAGCATTGATTGCTAAAGTAGAGGATTTTCTGCGTGCGATGGGTGGAATGTTTGCCTTTATGGGAAGCCAGTATCGTTTAGAAGTGGATGGACGAGATTTTTTTATTGATTTATTACTTTTTCATCGTAAATTACGCTGTTTGATTGCCATTGAACTCAAAATTGGAGAATTTAAACCCGAATATATTGGCAAAATGCAATTTTATTTAACCGCACTTGATAATATGATTCGTCAGCCGGATGAAAATCCATCTATTGGGATTATTCTTTGTAAGGAAAAAAGCCGGACTATTGTTGAATATACGCTACACGATGCGAAAAAACCTATTGGTGTCGCAACTTATCAAATTACCCGAACTCTTCCTTCTGATTTAAAAGGGCAACTACCGCCACCAGAAGAAATTGTCGCATTATTGGAAGATATTCATTAAAGGAGTTGTTATGACCACTCGCAGTTATCAGCTTTATCGTTATTCAATCCCGGTCGATTCGCAGGTGGTGCTGCGTAATCGCTTTTTGAAACGGCGCGAAGGGCTGTTGGTGCAGGTAAAGTGCGGTCAGCACGAAGGTTGGGGCGAGATTGCGCCATTGCCGGAATTTAGTGTTGAAACGTTGGAACAGGCGCAGGTGCAGACCGCACTTTGGTTGCGGCAGTGGGACGAAGCACGCAGTTGTAATCAAAAATTAGTGCTAGACGGTTTATATCCGTCGGTGGCATTTGGCTTGAGCTGTGCTTTGGCGGAGATGAAAGGTGAATTAGGGGAAGAAGGGAATTATCAGGCAGCACCGCTGTGTTACGGTGATCCTGATGAATTGTATCAACAACTTGATCAAATGCCGGGTGAAAAAGTCGCGAAAGTCAAAGTCGGTCTGTACGAAGCCAATCGTGACGGTTTGATTACCGATATGTTGCTGGAAGCAGTGCCGGATCTCAAATTACGCTTGGATGCTAACCGCTCGTGGACACCGGCAAAAGCGCAGCAATTTGCCAAATACGTCAAACCGGAGCATCGTGCCAGAATTCAATTTTTGGAAGAACCATGCAAAACCCGTGACGAAAGCCGCCAATTTGCCGCAGAAACTGGGATTGCGATTGCGTGGGACGAATCGGTGCGCGAGGCGGATTTTGTCGTGCAGGCGGAACCGCACTTGACGGCAATAGTGATTAAACCAAGCTTAGTCGGTTCATTGCAGCGTTGTATAGAACTGATTCAACAGGCACAGCAACAAGGGATCATGGCGGTGATCAGCTCGTCGATTGAGTCTAGTTTTGGCTTAACCCAACTGGCTAGAATTGCACAACAATATACGCCAAATGTGATTCCGGGCTTGGATACTTTGGATTTGATGGATTTTCAACTGATCCGCCATTGGCAAGGCTCAAATTTGCCGATTGTGGAATTAGACAGCGAATGGGTAACTAAAGTCTTATAATCATCGCTGATATTCCCAAATTGAGCAGAATGTTGGTATAATCCTGAAATAGTCACATGACGAAATTATTTATTTAAACGGAATAAATAGCATGGCACAGAAAATTCTTGTTTTAAACGGCCCAAATCTAAATATGTTGGGTAAACGTGAGCCGCAGCATTACGGTAGTTTAAGTCTGACGGACATTGAACAGCAATTGCAACAACAGGCAACCGCACTTGGGCTAGAATTGGATTGTTTTCAAAGCAACAGCGAAGAAAAGCTGATTAATAAAATTCACCAAGCCTTTGAGCAAGTGGATTTTATCCTGATTAATCCGGCGGCATTCACCCACACCAGTGTGGCGCTGCGTGATGCGTTGTTGGCGGTGAATATTCCGTTTGTTGAAATTCACCTATCGAATGTACATGCGCGCGAACCGTTCCGTCATCACTCTTATCTGAGTGACAAGGCGGTCGGGATTGTTTGTGGTTTAGGTGCAAAAGGCTATCAATTCGGACTGGAGTTTGCTTGGGATTATTTAAGCAAAAAACAGTGATTTTCGACAAAATTGCGCTAAAAGTGCAGATTTATATCGCAAATACGCGAAAATTCAGGTAATCTCTGCGTTTAATATAACCTGAATAAAATGATCGAAGTTTACCCTTTGTAGCAAAATTGCTGGTAAAGCGATCAGTGTGATTTACATTTCAATCAGCGGAATCAAAACATGGATATTCGTAAAATTAAAAAATTAATTGAGTTGGTCGAAGAGTCGGGCATTATGGAAATTGAAATTTCCGAAGGCGAAGAGTCGGTACGCATCAGTCGTGGCACCCCTGCACCGGCAGCTGTGCAATATACTTTGCCTGCGGCAGCGCCTGTAGCCGCTCCGGCACCAACTGCTGCACCGGCAGCTGTAGCCGCCGCGCCGGTGGCGACCGAAATCGTAGGGCATGCCGTGCGCTCGCCAATGGTTGGTACCTTCTACCGCAGCCCTAGTCCGGAAGCCGCTGCTTTCGTTGAGGTCGGCAGCGTGGTGAAAGTCGGCGACGCATTGTGTATCGTTGAAGCGATGAAAATGATGAACCGCATCGAAGCGGACAAAGCCGGGGTGGTGAAAGCTATTTTGGTTAATGACGGCGAAGCGGTTGAATTTGATCAATCGCTGATCATCATTGAGTAATCAATCTGCCTGTCGGTAATCGCTTTTGACCGCACTTTCGATCAAAGGCAAAGGATTCTCAACATAAAGAATTCTCAATATAAAGAACTTTCAACATTAAGCGGATAATCGTATGTTAGAAAAAGTTGTTATTGCCAACCGCGGTGAAATCGCATTGCGTATTTTGCGCGCTTGTAAAGAGTTGGGCATTAAAACCGTCGCCGTTCATTCTACGGCAGATCGGGATCTAAAACACGTTCTGTTGGCTGATGAACGTATTTGTATCGGACCGGCGCCCTCCAGTAAAAGTTATCTGAATATTCCGGCGCTGATTGCCTCAGCAGAAGTGAGCGGTGCCGATGCCATTCATCCAGGCTACGGTTTCTTGTCGGAAAATGCAGATTTTGCCGAACAGGTGGAGCGTTCTGGTTTTATTTTTATCGGTCCGACCGCTGATGTGATTCGCTTAATGGGCGATAAAGTCTCGGCGATTAATGCGATGAAAGCCGCTGGCGTACCTTGTGTGCCGGGTTCTGACGGTCCGGTCGGCAATGATGCCAAGAAGAATAAAGAGATTGCTGAGCGTATCGGTTATCCGGTGATTATTAAAGCCTCAGGCGGTGGTGGCGGTCGCGGTATGCGCGTGGTGCGTTCTGCCAATGAGTTGGAAGAGTCGATTGCGATGACTAAGTCTGAGGCGAAAGCGGCGTTCAATAATGACGTGGTTTACATGGAAAAATACTTGGAAAATCCACGCCATGTGGAAATTCAAGTATTAGCCGATACGCACGGTAATGCGGTTTATCTTGCTGAGCGTGATTGCTCGATGCAGCGTCGCCACCAAAAAGTAGTGGAAGAGGCACCGGCACCGGGTATTAGCGAAGAGCTGCGTCGTGACATCGGCAGCCGTTGCGCCAAAGCTTGTGTTGAAATCGGCTATCGTGGCGCCGGTACTTTTGAATTCTTATATGAAAACGGTGAGTTCTATTTTATTGAAATGAACACCCGTATTCAGGTTGAACATCCGGTAACCGAAATGATCACCGGTATTGATTTGGTGAAAGAGCAGTTGCGGATTGCTTCCGGTTTGCCATTGTCGTTTACTCAAGACGATGTAAAAGTGAAAGGACATGCGATTGAATGCCGTATCAATGCCGAAGATCCGCGCAACTTCCTGCCGTCACCGGGCAAAGTAACCCGTTTGCATACGCCGGGTGGCTTTGGTATTCGTTGGGATTCCCATATTTATGATGGTTACACCGTGCCACCGCACTATGATTCAATGATTGCCAAGCTGATCAGCTATGGTGAGAATCGTGCCGAAGCGATTAGTCGAATGCGTAATGCGTTGTCAGAAGTGATTATCGAAGGCCTAAAAACCAATATTCCTATTCACGAATTGATTATGGACGATCCGAATTTCCAACAAGGTGGTACTAATATTCATTACCTTGAGAAAAAATTAGGTATGCACGATTAATTCGGTGAAAAAAATAGCAAAATGAAGTGGAATCAAATGATTCCACTTTTTTCATGGATTCTTTTTTCATTGTTTCTTTTTCTGTTTGAGGTATTCATATGAAGTTGCAAGAAAAGTATCAACAAGCCAGTAAGGAAGCTCGATGGGCATTGGGTTTAACCATATTATATGTGATCGGCTGGTGTTTGTGTGCCTATTTGCCGGGTGGCACAACCGGACCAATTGGTTTCCCACTCTGGTTTGAGCTTGCGTGTATCTACCTGCCAGTTTTATTTATTGTCGTTGCTCATTGGGTGCTGCGCATTGTCTATCAAGATTTTGATTTGGATAATCACAGCGACGGTGAGCAGGAGACAAAATCATGAATTTAGGCATCATATTTCCGTTGGTGATCTATCTGGCGTTTGTGTTTGGTGCAGCAATTTATGCTTATGCTAAGCGCTCGAAAGGGGATTTTTTAACCGAATATTATGTCGGCAACCGCTCGATGACGGGCTTTGTGCTGGCGATGACCACTGCCTCAACCTACGCCAGTGCCAGTTCATTTATCGGTGGACCAGGAGCTGCGTATAAATTCGGCTTGGGTTGGGTGTTGTTGGCAATGATTCAAGTGCCGGCAGTCTGGTTGGCACTGGGGGCGTTGGGCAAAAAATTTGCGCTGCTGTCAAGAGAAAGTAGGGCGCTGACCATTAATGATCTGCTATTGCACCGTTACAAAAATAAATATCTGGTATGGATTGCCTGTTTTGCCTTGTTAATCGCTTTTTTTGCGGCAATGACCGTGCAATTTATCGGTGGCGCGCGCTTGCTGGAAACCACCATTGGTATCAGTTATACCCAATCCTTACTGATTTTTGCGCTAACGGTCGGGATTTACACCTTTATCGGCGGTTTTCGTGCCGTAGTGTTGACTGATACCATTCAGGGTACAGTAATGATTTTAGGCACTTTTATTTTATTGTTTGCGGTGATTTATGCTGCCGGTGGAGTAGAAAGTGCGGTTGCCGCTTTGGCTGCAACCGATCCACAACTGGTCAGCCCTTATGGACCGAATGAGATGCTGGATTTTCAGTTTATGGCGTCATTTTGGATTTTGGTCTGCTTTGGCGTGGTCGGGCTGCCGCATACAGCGGTGCGTTGCATGGCGTTTAAAGACAGTAAAGCATTACATGGCGGCATGTTGATCGGGACTATCGTATTGACGATTGTTATGCTCGGCATGCATCTTTCCGGTGCGCTAGGTCGGGCGATCTTACCGGATTTGACGATTCCGGATCAAGTCATCCCAAGCCTCATGCTGCAAGTCTTACCGCCGATTGTCGCTGGGATTTTTCTGGCGGCGCCAATGTCGGCGATTATGTCGACCATTGATGCGCAATTGATCCAATCTTCGGCGATTTTCGTTAAAGATATCTATTTATCAGCGAAGCCGGAAATGGCGAATAATCAGAAAAAAATCGGGTTTTTCTCATCAATGGCAACACTGATTTTGACCGCACTTTTGATTTTAGCGGCACTCAATCCACCGGATATGATTATTTGGTTGAATTTATTTGCGTTTGGTGGCTTGGAAGCGGCATTTTTATGGGTGATTGTATTGGGTTTATATTGGGATAAAGCCAATGCTTACGGTGCGATCGCCTCAATGACAGTCGGCTTGGGCAGCTATGTGTTGCTAACCGTTCTTTCACTCAAATTATTGGGTTTCCATGCTATCGTACCATCACTGGTGTTCGGCTTAATCGCCTTCTTGGTTGCCAATAAACTCGGTGAAAAACAGGATCAAAAAAGAGGAAAAATAGATGCCTTGGGTACAAATTCGAATCAACAGTAACGATAAACAAGCAGAAAAAATCAGTGAAACACTGGAAGCGTTGGGCTCGGTGTCGGTGACGTTTGTGGACAGTCAGGACACACCGGTGTTTGAACCCTTGCCAGGCGAAACTCGTTTGTGGGGCAATACGGATGTGATTGCCTTGTTTGATGCAGAAACCGATATGCAGCAAATTGTCGCCGAATTGACTGCGCAGCGGATCTTAACCCCAGCGGTTAGCCATAAAATTGAGCAGATTGAAGACAAAGACTGGGAGCGGGAGTGGATGGATAATTTTCATCCGATGCGCTTTGGCGAGCGGCTATGGATTTGCCCGAGTTGGCGTCCGGTGCCGGACGAAAGTGCGGTCAATGTGATGCTCGATCCGGGACTAGCCTTCGGCACGGGCACTCACCCGACAACCGCACTTTGCCTGACTTGGTTGGACGGCTTGGATCTAAACGGCAAAACGGTGATCGACTTCGGTTGCGGTTCAGGCATTCTTGCCATTGCTGCGTTGAAGCTTGGTGCGAAACAGGCAATCGGTATTGACATCGACCCGCAGGCAATCCTTGCCAGCCGCGATAATGCCGAACGCAACGGTGTCGCCGACCGCTTGCAGTTATTTCTCGCCAAAGATCAACCGCAAGACCTACAAGCCGATGTGGTGGTGGCGAATATCCTTGCCGGTCCGTTGAAAGAGCTTGCTGAACCGATCATCACATTATTAAAACCGAATGCAGCTTTAGGGCTATCCGGCATTCTCGCCAATCAAGCACAAGCCGTATGCGAAGCCTACCAAAGCCAAGTACGGTTAGAACCCGTGGCGGAACTGGAAGAGTGGTGTCGGATTAGCGGAGTTAAAAGAGCTTAAGTCCTCATCTGAACTAAAATCGGCTGCTTGTCAATCATTAAGCAGCCGATTGATTTGGTTTTTGGAGATTATTTTCGCTGTTTTTTTAACCAGATCAAAAAAATGCAAAAAAACGCATTTTGGATAAAAAATGTACTTCCCTAATTGATAAAAAGTGCGTATTATAGCCCCCCTTATTCGATGATGGTTCTGTTTTGATTCTGCTTTTTGTTGTGGTGAACAGTATATGCGTATTGGACAATTTCAATTAAAAAATCGCGTATTATTGGCGCCAATGGCGGGAATAACCGATCAGCCGTTCAGACGACTTTGTGCCCGCTATCATGTTGGCATGAGCTATTCTGAAATGATGTCGGCGAATCGGGATGTATGGCATACGGAGAAATCTCGGCTTCGGGTGGCACACCACGAGGAGATTGGGATTAATGCGGTGCAAATCGCCGGTAGTGATCCGCTGGAAATGGCACAAGCGGCGGCATTGAATGTAGAATACGGCGCACAGTTAATTGACATTAACATGGGTTGCCCTGCCAAGAAGGTAAACCGCAAAATGGCGGGCTCGGCATTGATGCAACATCCTGAATTGGTGGCTAAAATTCTGTGTGAAGTGACGGCAGCGGTCGACGTGCCGGTGACGTTGAAGATCAGAACCGGATGGGATAAAACACACCGAAATTGTATTGAAATCGCCAAAATAGCGGAGCAATCCGGTATCCAAGCGTTGACTATTCACGGTAGAACTCGCAGCTGTCTGTATCAGGGAGAGGCGGAGTACGACAATATTTGTCAGGTGAAACAGCAAATTTCAATTCCGGTGATTGCCAACGGTGATATCACCAGCGCAGAAAAAGCACGGTATGTTTTAGACTATACCGGCGCAGATGCGGTGATGATTGGGCGAGGCGCACTCGGTCAGCCGTGGTTGTTTCGACAAATTGAGGCTTTTCTGCAATCAGGTGCGCTGATTGCCGAGCCAAGTTTGGCGGAAAAGTGTCAAGTGGTGCTCGAACATATTCACAATTTGCACGCTTTTTATGGCGAGCAGAAAGGATATCGGGTCGCTCGGAAACATGTAAGTTGGTATTTGGATAACATCAAACCAGATTCTGCTTTTAAACGTACTTTCAATACCATTGCTGATCCTAAGCAGCAGTTGTATGTCTTGGAAGAGTTTCTTGACTCAATCCAATAGTGGATTGGGGTGATTTTTTTAGTTAAATGGAACATATTAAAATGTTAGAACAACGTAGCAATTCAGATGCATTAACAGTTTCAACTTTAAATGCACAATCTCAAATTACAAATAAACCATTAAGAGATTCGGTCAAACAAGCGTTGAAAAATTATTTAGCTCAATTAAACGGGCAAGATGTCAATGATCTTTATGAGTTGGTTTTATCGGAAGTTGAACACCCGATGCTGGATATGGTGATGCAATACACGCGTGGCAATCAAACCCGTGCTGCCAATATGTTGGGTATCAATCGTGGTACGTTACGCAAAAAGCTGAAAAAATACGGTATGGGCTGATTTTAGTATCTTAAAATCAAATAATAATAGCAGTCGTCAGAGTAATTTGGCGGCTGCTTTGTTTTATTCTGCCGCCGCAATTTCGGATGTCAAACCGGGAATTGCTTTCTAAAAAGTGCGGTTGTTGTTAAAATTCCGCTGAATATTAAAAAAGGTAATTAAGGTTGAGTATGTTGAAAAAATTGGTGTTGCCAGCAATAGCTTTGTCGGTTGTTGCTTGTAGTTTGGATAAACCAGAAGCAGCATTTCCTGCTGAATTTGCCAATGCTGATTATATCTTGTCAGATACAGATGCTAAACGTTGGGTTATGAGCAGCCATCAAACCGAACAATGCGTCTATCCTAATTTAACGCGGATTCAACAGGCGCATTTCTCGCAAGAAGATGCATATATCCATTCGCAATATGTTTTCTTTTATCCTTTGGAAAAGATTATTGGCGCAGATTATTTGAAAATGGTTCAAGAAGATGAAAAATCCATGGGCTATGCACAATATCAATATAAAAAATTTAAACAGGTAAGTACGGAACCGTTGCCAAAAGCCCAGTGCGAGCTTTTGAGAGCGAATGCACGTGATGATTTGTCAGTCGTGAAAGGACAGTATAAGAGCGGTATGGTGGAAGAGAGCAAAACTGACAGCAAGCAAAATGGCGATGCGGTTGCCACCGGTGATAATAAGTTCTTCTTCGACATCATTAAATGGGGCGCAGCGCTGGTGCTGTAGTCGCTAGCTATGCAGAGTAAAATAAAGAGATTGGGGTTGATGATGAATCACCCCAATCTTTGTTTTAAATAGCTACCTTTAATTGGCTCTTAAGCCAGAGACTATTTGGCTTCAAACACCAAAATAGCGCCTTTATTGGCGACTTTCATCACCGGCTGAATATCCTTGCCCATCAAGATGCCGGCATCATCGGTAGCGATGTAGATTTTGCTGGTGTCCGGTGAAACCAATACCATACGATAACGGTTGTCGGTGCGGAAGTGGGTGATTGATTCGCCCTGCACTTGCTTCCCGTCCGCACTCAACGGCAACTGGTAAAGCGTGCCGGTTTTCACCCCGGTTACCAGTAGTGAATTTTGTAAACTCTTGATTTTACCGTTTTTCGGGTAGTAAGCGATACTGGTGGTCGCTACCGTTGGCCAGCAGATGTAACCGATTTCACATTTTTCATCGCTGAAGTTGTAACCCTGCGGCACGGTATAAAAGGTTTTTTGTGGGAATTTCAAATTGTCGGCTTGGAACTCGCTTTCCTTAAATTCAGGCACAACTGCTCCGTTCGGCACGCCGATATATTCCGGCAATTCAGCACAGTTCGGTGCGGCGGAGAAATTGGCGTAGCTGTAAGCCATATCGTCTTGGTAACCTGCAATGTGTGGCCAACCATAGTTACCGGCAGCTTCGATGATATTGATCTCATCATCAACCGCAGGACCTTGATCGGTGTTGTATAAGGTGTCTCCAACATAAACTAAACCTTGCGGATTACGGAAACCGTAGGCATAAATATGGCTTCTCACGCCATTGATTTCAGGGTTGTCGCTTGGAATTGAGCCGTCCAGATTGAAACGGATCACTTTGCCGCGATATTTGTTGAAATCATTGGCGGCGACTTCGGCGTCGGTTGGGATTTTTTGCGATTGGATCTCTTTACACATATTGCCATATTGGTTGTAACCGTTGTCGCCCAAGGTCAGTAATAATTTGCCGCTTTTATCGAACAACAAGCGTCCACCGTTGTGATCGTTGCCTGCCGGGGTTTTGTCCAACACGATTTGCTCATCGCCCAATGTGCCGTTTTTCGCATCGTAGCTTAAACGCACCACACGTCCGAAATCGGATTTATCTTTGCTGCTGTCGCTGTAGGTGTAATACACATACACATAATCTTCGTCGGTACCTTTAGCAAAATTCGGATGTAATTCCATGCCCAACACGCCTTGGTGTACTGGCTCGGCGAAGGCTTTATCGAAAGTGTACAATACCTTGCTTGCGCCGGTGCTCGGATTGATGGCAACGATCTCTTTGCCTTGGCGCGTAGTTGCCCAAATATCGCCATTTGCACCCCACTTCATTTCCCAGATATTGTTTAAACCATCGATTAATACGCTGGCTTTGATTTCGTCTTGCTGCATCGCAACAGTTGGATTGTCCACTTTTGCAATTGCAGCGCCGCTGATTAGCGTGG
>VDHG01000057.1 GCA_006228005.1 Testudinibacter crocodili | reverse complement strand
AATTTGAGCTATAGACTATTTTTCGCCACTCTTTTGTTTTGCAAATAAATAAGGCAAAAGTCGTGAAGTTTAGTGATTCTAAACGAACGGCTTTTAACGCCGCTGTAGTACGAAAAGTAATGGCGAAAAACAGTCATAGTCCAGCGGATTGTGTTTAAAATGAGCACACTCGTCGTTGTAATCCTCATCAATAGTCCCACTATTGATTTCGGCTTACGCCTAGATTGTGCTCATTTTAAACGACAACTCAAAATATAAACAAAGATCAACAGACCCTAATAATACTCTAACGAATTAGGTTATTTTGGCAGAAAAAAGCGGGGATTGTAAGAGGAAATTCGTTAAAAAATAAGCGATTGAACTAAAAAAGATAAAAAGTGATTGACGAAAAATTTTAGGCTCTTATAATGCACGCTACTTGTCGGCGAGTAGCGCAGCTTGGTAGCGCAACTGGTTTGGGACCAGTGGGTCGTAGGTTCAAATCCTATCTCGCCGACCACTTCTTTCTTCCCTTATTGATATATCCAACTAATGATGCAATAACCGTGCGCCCTTAGCTCAGCTGGATAGAGCAACGGCCTTCTAAGCCGTAGGTCACAGGTTCGAATCCTGTAGGGCGTGCCATTTATCTATTTTTGAATCATCGTGCTTTGAATTAATGTGTGATTAAAAGTGCTATTATTCATGAACTTTCCGAAAATAAAGTCATAAATCGCTTGTTATCCGCCGATAATCGTGTTCTAATGCCCACAGCTAGACGAGGTTTATTTAAGTTCGATATTTCCTGCACTTCCTTAATACAAATTTTATTTTGTTTTCCTGAAAGTCTTTGAATACCAATCTCTATCTAAGTTCAAGTGTTAGCAAACAGCTTATTTTCAAGCAACTTTATTTAAAATTATTGATTAAGGATGACAGCATGTCTAAATTAACGGGCTCTGTAAAATGGTTCAACTCAACTAAAGGCTTCGGCTTCATTACTCCGTCAAACGGTGGTAAAGACTTATTCGTTCACTTCTCTGGTATCGTTGGTGACAACTACAGAACTTTAGAAGAAGGTGCGCGTGTAGAATTCAACGTTCAAGATTCTCAACGTGGTCCAGCCGCTGTGGATGTTGTTGTACTGTAAAGTGCGGTTCGCCAAAGCATATGATTAAGCCTCCTTCGGGAGGCTTTTTTGTTGGGCTGTGTTTGACTGTAAGTTATTCTTTATGCATTATGTTGTGACATTCTCGTTAATACCTTGCTAGCTAATTGTTGTTTCAGAAAATAATCTGTGAGGTGAGTAACAATTTGACTCCGGATGATTTGTCTTACATGTGCTTTTTTGCCTAGAATCAAGGGTACTGATTGATTTTATGGACGTTTTCTATGGCAGATTCGCGCGCTTACTCTCTCAAAAAACTGAGTCTCTATCCTTTTGCAATGGCAAGACAGAGCAAGGTTATTCAGTTTTTACTCTCCATTCTTTTTGGTTTGGGCATGATGTATTGGTTGTCCGACCCTAGCTTTACTCAAACCCAAAACTTAGTATTGTTGTTACTTTTTTTGGCTATTGCACTATGGATTACCGAAGCTATTCCACCGTTTTCTGTAGGAATATTGGTGATTGGCTATCTGGTGGTGGTGATGGGCACCGATGAAAACCAGCATGCGATGCGCTATGTACAAACCTGGTCTGATGGGGTGATTTGGCTTTTCTTGGGCGGTTTCTTTTTGGCGGAGGGAATGAAGAAAACCCGTTTAGATGAAGCGTTGCTTGGGATTTTATTACCTAAATTTGGCAAGAAACCAGAATTTATTTTGTTGGGATTGATGCTGACCACGGCAGTTATTTCAATGTTAATGAGTAATACCGCAACGACTGCGATGATGATCGCAACGGTTAGCCCGATTTTTGCTTCGCTAGATAAAAAATCCAATTTTTCTCGCGCCTTGCTGTTGGGAATTCCAACGGCGGCTTCTATTGGTGGTATGGGTACGATCATCGGTTCGGCACCCAATGCGATTGCTGTTGGCGCTTTGGAAGCGGTTGGGATTAGTATTTCGTTTTTAGAGTGGATGGTCATCGGCGTACCGATTGCGTTATTGCTGTTATATATTTTTTGGCGAATTTTGCTGCGCCGCTATCGTGTGGGGCGTGAGGAGATGACGGTTCAATTTGCATTGCCAACTGTAGAGCATAGTGATCAATTGAGCAATAAGGAGCTTCGACTGCAGAAAAATATTATGATGGTGGTGTTGGGCATAACACTATTCTTCTGGCTGACCTCTAAATGGTTTGGTATTCCGATTGCAGCGGTATCAGGCATTCCGATTGTCGCGCTTACTATGCTGGGTATCTTGGATGCCGATGATGTGCGGGCTTTGCCGTGGGACACCTTAATGTTGGTGGCTGGTGGTTTAGCACTGGGAATGGCGATTCAGGAGCAGGAGCTAGCGGCGCATTTTGTGGATAAGTTGAGTGGCGTACAAATTAATTTCTATTTGTTGATGTTGC
Source organism: Testudinibacter crocodili (assembly GCA_006228005.1). GTDB lineage: Bacteria > Pseudomonadota > Gammaproteobacteria > Enterobacterales > Pasteurellaceae > Chelonobacter. The sequence continues at coordinate 7,743 of VDHG01000057.1, read as the reverse complement.
TGTTTGGCTTTATTACTGTATTGTTGTCTAATTTTATGAGTAATACGGCGGCAACCACTATTTTAGTCCCTATTGCGCTGTCTTTGATGAGCATTTCCAGTGGCGATTTCAGCCCAGCAACCTTGCCTTTAATCATTGCATTAAGTGCTTCTTGTGCACTACTGCTACCGGTGTCGACGCCACCAAATGCGATTGCTTTTAGTACCGGCTTGATCAAGCAGTCTGAATTCAGGCTAGGTGGCGTCTCGATGGGGCTACTCGGACCTGTAAGCAGCATTGTGTGGGTGCTGGCAGTCACGTCAATATTGAATTAAAAGAATTAAAAGCTAAAACCGCACTTTGCCTAAATAATTATTCAAAAAGGCAAAGTGCGGTTTCTATGAAACTTAGGTGGAGCTCACTTCAGTCAGAATTAAGGTTTGTAGATAGTCTCTACGCCTTCTTCATCGTCTTCTGACCAGTCATCATCCCAATCGTCATCTTCGCTGTCGTCACTGTGGGCGGCGATTTGTTGTTGATGGTAGTCATCCCATTTAAATTTTACTTCTTCTGTTTCTGCTTCGGCTGCTACAGTTTCGCGTGGATTATCCTCGATAAATTGCATAATATCCCGGCACAGCGCCTGAACATTTTTGCCGGTGACAGCTGAAATCAGGTAGTAATCTTCCTGCCAGCCTACACGCTCGACAATTTCAGCGGCTCGTGCTGCGGACTCTTCGTCGCTTAAGGTATCGATTTTATTGAACACCAACCAGCGTGGTTTTTCAGCCAGCGCTTCACTATATTGATACAGTTCGGATTCAATAATGGCGATATTATCCGCCGGATCGCTTTGATCGATCGGGTTCAAATCGACTAAATGAATTAACACGCGGCAGCGTTCCAAATGCTTCAGAAAACGAATCCCCAGGCCGGCACCGTCGGAAGCCCCTTCGATTAGACCGGGAATGTCAGCAATCACAAAACTGCGGTTAGCGTCCACTCTGGCAACGCCTAGGCTCGGAACGAGCGTGGTAAACGGATAATCCGCCACTTTTGGCTTGGCGGCAGAAACCGCGCGGATAAAGGTGGATTTACCGGCATTGGGTAGTCCCAACATGCCTACATCAGCCAACAACATTAATTCCAGTTGCAAATCGCGTTTTTCACCAGCCGTACCGTTTGTTTTTTGACGTGGCGCACGATTGATCGAGGACTTAAAGCGAGTATTGCCCAAACCGTGGTAACCGCCTTTGGCTACTAACAGTTTCATGCCGTGCTGGGTGAGATCACCAACCGTTTCTTGGGTGTCGTGGTCGATTGCCCGAGTTCCGACCGGCACACGCAGCGTGATATCTTTGCCTCGATGTCCGGTACAATTGGCGCTGCGTCCGTTCTCACCGCGTTCAGCCGCAAAACGTTTCTCGAAACGGTAATCGATTAGCGTATTTAGGTTTTCATCGGCAACTAAATACACATCGCCGCCATCACCACCGTCACCACCGTCAGGGCCGCCTTTTGGCACATATTTTTCACGGCGGAAGCTGACACAGCCGTTGCCGCCGTCGCCAGCTTCAATGCGAATTAACGCCTCATCAATAAATTTCATCTGTTTCTCCTGTTCGTCTGACTCTTTATCACGTTATTTCATCGTGATTTCTTGAGACGACGAAATAAAAAAGTATGCCCGATTGCCGAGCATAGGGCACCGGTAACCACCACACAAGCACCGATATACGATAATAGGTTTAAATCTGGCAACGTAAAAGCGTGGGGTGCGGCCAGATAGGCGATCTCTGAAAATAAAATCGTAAACAGCGGGGTCAGCGTAATGATCGCGCTGACTTTCGACACTTCCCAACGGTTGATCGCTTCGGCATAACAGCCGTAAGCAACTAGTGTATTTAAACAACAAAATGCCAAACAAAACAACTCTAGCAGCGGCAGACGACTGACGCTACCAACCTCTGCCATCGGTGTGAACAATAGGGCGCTGCCGGTATAAAATATCAGTAAAATTTGTTGGGAATTGAAACGGCGCAGCATCAGTTTCTGTGCCAAGCCGTAACCAACCCAAATCAGTGCAGCAGATAGGCTGAGTAATACCCCTTTGGTGTAGGCCGTCATACTGGTCAGTAATTCTGCTAAGCGTTCGTTAAAAAACAGCAGCAAGCCGATAACTAATAAAACTGCACCGATTTTTTGTGTCGGGCCAATCAATTCTTTCAAGAAAACCGCACTTGCTATCATCATTAAAAAGGGGGAGACTTGCGCAATCACTTGTGTCACCGCCGGATCTAAATAGTTTAACGAGGTGTTGAACAGTAAAAAATTGCCGCTGAGTGCAGCGATACCAATAATCGTTAGCCAGCGAAAACGCGGGCTCAGCAGCAGTTTCGCCTGCGGTAATTTATCTAAAAATTTTAAAATGATCAGCAAGCCGACAGCAGCTACCGAAAAGCGGTACCAAACAATGGTGCTGCTATCCATAAAACGTAAAATCGGTTTTAATGCCAACGGCACCATACCCCAGCAAACTGCTGTGGTTAAGGCAAACAAAAAACCACTGACTGATTTCTTCATCTTTTCCGTTGTGTCCAATTGTGTTGTATCAATCTTACCGCACTTTTTACCTAATAAAAATGCTAATAAAAAACCCCGCGCTATAAAAGTGCGGGGTTCTTCAACTCTGAAATTAAATTAGTCAGCGATAATACTTACGTATTTGCGATTTTTGTCGCCTTTCACTTCAAATTTAACTTTACCGTTTGCCGTTGCAAACAGAGTATGATCACGACCAAGTCCAACATTAGTGCCAGCGTGGAATTTAGTACCACGTTGACGAACAATAATGCTACCGGCTAATACTGATTCACCGCCAAAGCGTTTAACACCAAGACGTTTACTTTCAGAGTCACGACCGTTGCGAGTGGAACCACCAGCTTTCTTATGAGCCATTTTCGATCTCCTCTAAATTAGGCACTGATGCCAGTGATTTTCACTTCTGTGAACCACTGACGGTGACCTTGTTGTTTACGACTGTGTTTACGACGACGGAACTTAACGATTTTAATTTTATCGCCACGACCGTGTGCCACGACTTCAGCCACTACTTTACCGCCATCAACTAATGGGGCACCAATTTTTACATCTTCACCGTTGACGACCATCAACACTGAATCGAACTCAACCGTTTCACCAGTTGCTACTTCAAGTTTCTCTAAACGAACAACTTGACCTGCGCTCACTCTGTGTTGTTTACCGCCACTTTGGAAAACCGCGTACATAGAAAAAACTCCGCTAAAATATGTGCCGAATAAACGAATTGCCTGTTTATATCATATGGCACAATCAAAATTCATATAAATAGGGTGCGGATTTTACGCAAAAAATTGTCTGATAGCAAGCAACTATTTTGGATAAGTTTAAAATATTTGATCCTTGTGCAGGATTGATTTTAGAAATTCGATAAATTCGGGTACAATGCGGCTTTCCGAAATAATTATTGATGTGGCAAGTTTGAAATCATGACAGGATATCAACCCTTCGATCTAAAAAAGATCCAGACACTTTGCGCTGAAGACATGCACGCCGTCAATGCGCTGATTTTGGCACAGATGAATTCAGATGTGGTGCTGATTAATCAATTGGGACACTATATTATCAGCGGCGGCGGCAAACGCATTCGCCCGATGATCGCCATTTTGGCAGCGCGGGCGTTGGGGTATCAAGGTACGGCGCACATCACTACAGCGACCTTTATCGAATTTATTCACACGGCAACGTTGTTGCATGATGATGTGGTGGATGAATCGGATATGCGTCGCGGAAAAGAGACTGCCAATGCGTTGTTCGGCAATGCGGCGAGTGTCTTGGTCGGGGATTTTATCTATACCCGCGCGTTTCAATTGATGACGTCCTTGGACTCGTTGAAGATCCTGAAGATCATGTCGGATGCCACCAATGTGATCGCCGAAGGGGAAGTGTTGCAGCTGATGAATTGTAATGATCCTAACACCACTGAGCAAAGCTATATGCAGGTGATCTACAGCAAAACGGCACGCCTGTTTGAAGCCGCAACGCAATGTGCAGCGATTGTCACCCAAGCGAATGAAAAGATTGAACAGGCGCTGGCTGATTACGGGCGTTATCTCGGCACTGCGTTTCAATTGGTGGATGATGTGTTGGATTACAGCGCCGATCAACAGGCATTGGGCAAAAATATTGGTGATGACTTAGCTGAAGGCAAACCGACATTGCCGTTATTACACACCATGCAACACGGTGATGCGGAACAACAAACGATGATCCGTGCTGTGATCGAAAACGGCAACGGGCGCGATCAGCTGCCGCAAGTGTTAGCTGCCATGCAACAACACGGCTCTTTAGACTATGCAATGCAAAAAGCACGCGATGAAGCGCAAAAAGCGGTGACTGCGCTGGCACCACTGCCCGAAAGCGATTACAAACAAGCACTGATTGCGTTGGCATATCTTTCTGTTGACCGCACTTATTAATAAAAAATATGATGACTAAATTAGACTTAAACACCAAAAGTGCGGTCTGCGAAACGGCACCAACCACTGAACCGCACTTTGTATCTGTGCGTGCCAAACGACGGAAACAAAAAGAGAAAGCACCGTTTGTACGTCCTAACTTGGCATTGCCAAACGGACACAACAAACTGCTGTTGCATTCCTGCTGTGCGCCTTGCTCTGGCGAAGTGATGGAAGCGATTTTGGCATCGGGCATTGAATTTACCATTTATTTTTACAACCCGAACATTCACCCGCTGAAAGAGTATTTGATCCGCAAAGAGGAAAATATCCGCTTCGCCGAAAAATTTAATATTCCGTTTATCGATGCCGATTATGATCGCCAAAACTGGTTCGATCGTGCCAAAGGTATGGAAGACGAACCGGAACGAGGCATTCGTTGCACCATGTGTTTTGATATGCGTTTTGAAAAAGCGGCGGAATATGCCCATGAAAACGGCTTTCCGGTGTTCACTAGCTGTCTGGGCATTTCCCGTTGGAAAGACATGAATCAAATCAACGGTTGCGGACACCGTGCGGCAGAAAAATATGACGATGTCGAATATTGGGACTACAATTGGCGCAAAGGCGGTGGTTCGCAACGGATGATCGAGATCAGCAAGCGTGAACGTTTTTACCAACAAGAGTATTGCGGTTGCGTCTATTCGTTGCGTGATACCAACAAATGGCGTGAAGCGACAGGTAGACAAAAAATTGAAATTGGCAAACTGTATTATTCAGTTGATGAGAGCACAGCCTAAGTCATAGCAAAAACAGACAATTGCTTTACCTCAACAAATAAAGGTCGTAAACTAGCCAAATCTTGAGCCTTTTTCAAAAGAACTGTGCGGCAAGAGCATCACTTTTTATTTATTTAGAGGATTATTCCATGAAACGTTTTTATCAATTTTTCACTTTCGTATTTGTTGCATTGGCGGTTGTCGCTTGTGGTGACAAAAATGCTGATTTAAAAGCAGATTTGCAAGCTTTTGACGCCGCAACCGAACAAAACGGCAATTTAGCTGAAATTCAAAAATTCCAAACCGAGCTGATGAGTGCGGCAACACCAGAAGATCAAGCGGTAATCTTCAACAAAATTGCAGATAAATATAAAGAAATCAAAGCCAGTGTTGAAGGCTTAAAAATCAAAACAGCTGAAGCCAAAGCCTTGCAAGGCAAATTTACTTCCGGTTTTGATGATTTCATCAAATTAATGACAGATTCAGCCACTTACGTTGTCACCCCACCAACCGCAGAACAGCAACAAGCGCTGGTGACCTTGCAACAACAAGCAACGACTAAATTGCTGGAAGCGGCACAAGGTATCCAAACCTTGAAAGAACAAGTTGAGAAAAAATAAGTTTCTCTAATCTATTAAAAGCCCGCAATGCGGGCTTTTTTGTAAGAACGATTGATTTGATACAAAGATGAAAAAAATAAAATATCAATTGCGCCAATGGCGTATTGCATTAGGCAAATGGATCCTAGACAAAACTAAATCTATGCCTGATAACATCGAGTTAAAAAGCGTACTATTCCTGCGTCAAGACGGAAAAATTGGCGATTATATTGTTAGCTCGTTTGTTTTTCGCGAATTGAAAAAATACAACCCGAATCTTGACATCGGCGTAGTGTGCAGCGATGACAGCCTGTTTATTAAAAATCCACATATTGATCATATTTATCAGGTGAAAAAGAAAAATATTATTGATTATTTTAAAACCGGATTGAAACTGCGCAAAGTGCGGTACGATGCGTTAATTGATCCGACAGTATTTGTGCGCAATCGTGATCTGTTGCTGATTCGATTGATTAACGCCAGAATCAATATCGGTTACCTTAAGCAAGATTATCGCCTGTTTAATTTGAATATCGATGACCAACGGCTACATTTTTCTGAGGTTTATCAAACGGCATTAACGTATTTGGGACTGGATAATATCAATACACAGTATGATATTCCATCGGATCCGCAAAGTGTGATTGAGATATCGCAATTTTTAGAAAAAAATCAATTAACTGATTATATTGCAATTAATTTTTTTGGTGCGCCGAGATCGCGTAAATTTGTTGCGGAGAAGATCCGTTTGATATTGGCAGATTTGAGAGCGAAAGTTGCCGATAGAAAAATTGTAGTATTGACTTATCCGGCAGTAACACCGATGTTGAAAGAAATTATAAAATCGGATAATAACGTGTATTTATATGAAAATACCACATCGATTTATCAGAGTATCGAGCTTATTCGCCATGCCAATTTGGTAATATCACCAGATACATCGGTGATTCATATTGCTTCCGGATTCAATAAAAAAATTATTGCATTTTATCACCGCCATGATCTTGGTTTGGCAAACTGGGGACCTAAAAGTGAGGAAGCAACGCATATAGTTTGCTATCAGGATAATATTAATGAAATTAATCCTGAGGATATTAGAAAAGAGTGGTTGTTTGAGTAGAAATACGTTTTATTATTATGAATATCGTCGCCAATAAATTTTTAATATACAGAGTTAAGCAAATGACTAAAAAACTCCCCATCACCGTCACGATGCTGGTGAAAAATTCAGAAAAATATTTATCACAAGTCCTGACCGCCCTGACGGATTTTGATGAAGTGTTGCTGCTGGATAACGGCTCGACAGACAGTACCTTGACGATTGCGCAGCGCTTTGACAATGTGGTGGTTTATCATTCGCCGTTTATCGGTTTTGGTCCGCTCAAAAATTTGGCAGCACAACAAGCAAAACATGATTGGATTATCAATATTGATAGCGATGAAATTTTTCCTGAAGCGCTTATCGAGGAGCTTAAAACCCTGGATTTAACGGAGGCTAATAAAGCATACGCTATTTTGCGCTTGAACCATTATCGTGGCAATGTGATCAAAACCTGTGGTTGGTATCCAGATTATGTCAAACGGCTGTATAACCGCACTTTAGTCGCGTTCAATGATAAGCAAGTACATGAATCTTTAGCGATTCCACAAAATGTTGAATTAGTTAAATTAAAGCAGCATTTTTTGCACTACTCTTTTGACGGTGCCAGTGCGTTGATCAATAAAATGCAGCACTACACCACACTGTTTGCAGAGCAAAATAAATTTAAAAAACGTGCTTCAGTATTCAGTGCAATCACACACGGAATATCGGCATTTATTAAAAATTATCTGCTGAAAAAAGGATTTCTAGACGGGCAAGACGGTTTTGTCATCGCCTGTGCCAATGCA
>VDHG01000056.1 GCA_006228005.1 Testudinibacter crocodili | reverse complement strand
TTTTTGTCTACTATGCCTATTTTTGTACTTTCCACGCTTCGCGATCAATATCCAAATCGGGGAATTGTTCCGGATTGAATACTGGTTCTTCCACGCCTTGTTTTAATTGTTGGCGGTAGTCGTTCATCAACCGCACCACTTGTGGGAATAACATCACTAATGCCAGCAAGTTCAGTAATGCCAACACGCCCATTAGCGGATCAGAGAAGAAAAACACCGCAGTTGCGCCTGGTGCGGTTGCACCGAGAAACAGTACGGCGATCACCACACAACGCAGGATTAAAATCGGCAATTGTTCTTTTTTACCATAGAACAGGAAGCTCAGCGCGTTTTCGCCTAAGTAGTAGTTATAAATAATGGTGCTGAATGAAAACAGGAGAATCGAAAACGTCAGCAGATATTTTGCCCATTCGCCAAAGTGGCTTACCAATGACTGTTGGGTTAAGACCACGCCGTCAATTGCTGCGCCCGGCACATACACATTGCCTAATAAAATGATAAAGGCGGTGCAACTACAGATGATAATGGTGTCGATAAAAACGGACAGCGACTGAGCAATGCCTTGGCTGACCGGATGGCTGACATGAGCGGTTGCCGCCACATTCGGCACAGAGCCTAAACCCGCTTCATTCGAGAATAATCCGCGACGCATGCCTTGTGCGATTGCAATTCCCATACCGCCGCCAACCACAGAATCAATGCCGAAGGCATTTTTGGTGATAGTAACAATCAGTGCCGGGATTTCGGTGATATTCAGGGCAATGACCGCTAATGCCATAAAAATATAGATGAACGCCATAATCGGAATGATAACATCGGAGACTTTGGAGATACGAGTGATACCGCCGAAAATGATAATGCCGCCGATAATGGCCAGCAGGATACCAGTCCACATCCGTTCAATTTGCAAGCTGTCTAATACTGCACCGGCAACAGTATTGCCTTGAAATGCATTAAAACCGATTGAGAACGACAGCATTAAACAGATGGAATAGGCGACTGCCATCCAACGATATTTCTCACCTAAACCATGCAGAATAAAGCGTGCCGATCCGCCACGAAATTGCCCGTTCGCCGTTTTGTGTTTGTAGAGTTGGGCGAGGGTACATTCGACGATACTGGTCATCATGCCGACAAGGGCGACCACCCACATCCAAAATACTGCGCCCGGCCCACCGATGGAGATCGCAACCGCAACCCCGGCGATATTGCCGCCACCGACACGTCCGCCAATCGAGACAAATAAGGCTTGGCGACCACTGATTTGGTTTTTATCACGTCTGTTATTGTCGTTGCGTAGGAATTTAAACATCCGTTTAAAGTATTTAAACTGGGCAAAGCCGCCGACAACAGTGAAGAATAAGCCGAAAATAATCAGCATCGGAATGAGCGCCCAGCCCCAGGTGAGGGTATCAATGGTGTTAAATAGGGTATGTATATAGTCCATAAGTTTCCTGTTATATTTATAGCTTATTTTAAAATAATAAAATGGAATAAGTGCATTTAGCAGGCGAATACTAGCAAAGTGCGGTCATAAGTCAATTATCAACCGTACTTTGTTGCCAGACGGATGGTTAAAGTGTGAGCTCGCCCCGTAAATTTTGGCGTAAATGCGCGCGCACTTCATCAACACTAAAATCTTGGCTGAGTAGAAAATGCAACTTTGCCAATGCCGCTTCGACCGTCATGTCATGCCCGCTGATCACACCGACTTTCTCCAGCGCATTGCCGGTGGCATAGCTTTCCATATTGACTTTGCCGGCAAAACACTGGGTCAGATTCAGTACGATAATGCCTTTCTGATAAGCACTGTACAGCAAATCCAGAATTTCTGGGTTATCCGGTGCATTGCCGATACCAAAGGTTAATAAAATCAGCGCATTGACCGGCTGCTGCAAAATATTGCGGATAACATCAGGGGAAATCCCCGGGTATAACATGACAATCCCAATCGGTTGCGGTGTAATATTGTGCAGTTTAAATTCGCCTCTGGCACCGACATTTAGCGCTGCATAATTGATGGCAATATTGATCCCCGCCTCGACTAATGCTGGATAATTGGGGGAAGAAAATGCGTCAAACCCGTCTGCATGGCTTTTGGTCGAACGGTTGCCACGAAACAGCTTATTGTTAAAAAATAGGCAAACTTCACGGATAGGGTAGTGGGCGACCAGATACAGTGCATTCAACAAATTGGTTAAGCCGTCGGAGCGCAGCCCGGAAATCGGAATTTGCGAGCCGGTAACGATCACCGGTTTAGTTAGATTCTCCAGCATAAATGACAGTGCAGAGGCGGTGTAAGCCATGGTGTCCGTGCCGTGTAAAATAATGAATGCGTCATAATCGTGGTAGTGTTTTTTAATGTCATCAGCAATTTGCTGCCAATGCTGCGGCGTCATATTGGCAGAATCCATCAACTGATCATACTCATGTACAATAAAGTGCGGTATTTCGGCGCGTTGCAGCTCAGGTAGGCCGTTTAAATAAGAAGACATAAATCCCGGTTGTGGCACATAACCGTACTTTGACGGTTTCATACCGATTGTGCCGCCGGTGTAGGCAATGTAAACAGATTTTTTTTGCATAATAATCAACAGACCCTCGTGAATAATGGGCGAATTATAGCGTTTTTCTATGTTGAAAAGTAGCTGCGCTACTGCGAGGAATCAGATTTATCTTTGTCGATTTTGACGGTGATAGTTCAATTTATGATAAAGATCTCATTTTTTAACGATTTCACTTGTTATGATTGAAATGAAGTATTACTCTATACGCATTGAAGTCAATCTTCTTTAAATTTGCAGTCTATGGAGTCGAAATGTCAAAAATAAATAAAGAAAAAATATTGGCTATACTTGAACAGGGGTTAATTGCATCTTGCCAACCGGTGGACGATGGTCCGATGGACTCACCGGAGATTGTGGCAGCGATGGCTCAGGCATCAGTAATAGGTGGTGCTGCGGGATTACGTATTGAGGGGGTCGATAATTTAAAAGCCACTCGTGCAAAAGTTGATGTGCCAATTATCGGTATTGTAAAGCGTGATCTGGACGATAGCCCGGTTCGTATTAGCCCGTTTTTACAGGACATTGATGATTTGGCAGTGGCCGGCGCAGATATTATTGCTTTCGACGGTACGGATCGTATTCGCCCGGTGGCGCGTGATGTGATTGTTGCTCGGATTAAAGCACTGGGTTGCCTTTCCATGGCGGACTGCTCCAATTTTGAAGAAGGCATGTATTGCCAGAATCTGGGCGTCGATTTGATCGGTAGCACCATGTCTGGCTATACCGGTGGGGAAATTCCGTTAGAACCGGATCTCAAATTGGTGCAAGATTTGAAAGCCGCTGGCTGTCGCGTGATGGCAGAAGGGCGTTATAACTCGCCGGAAATGGCGGCAATGGCAATTGAAAACGGTGCCTATTCAGTCACGGTCGGCTCGGCGCTAACTCGTTTGGAGCATATTGTCGGCTGGTTTGTTGATAAAATTAATGCAGTTAAAAATAAATAGGAATCTGTTAACATGAAGTGTTGTTTAGCGATTGATATCGGTGGAACCAAAATTGCCAGTGCGTTGATTACCGGCAAAATTATTGAACAACGCCAACAAATCAGAACGCCACAGGATGAAGCTGCAAGTGGTATGAGCCAGGCACTGGCTGATATTATACAGCAACAGCAAGGGATGTTTGACTCGGTTGCGGTTGCCTCGACTGGCATCATCAACAAAGGTATCTTGACCGCACTTAACCCGAAAAACTTGGGTGGCTTGGCGGAGTTTCCATTGCTGGATACGATCGCTGAATATACGGCTGCACCGATCGGTTTGTTGAATGATGTACAGGCAGCAGCCTATGCGGAGTATCAATTATTGACGAAAAAAGTAGAGAATTTTGTTTTCATTACCGTCTCAACCGGCGTTGGTGGTGGCATTATTTTGAATGGAAAGTTGCAAACTGGTCCGAATGGCATTGCTGGTCATATCGGGCATACGTTGGCGGATCCAAACGGTCCCATTTGTGGCTGCGGACGACAAGGTTGTGTTGAAGCGATTGCAGCCGGACGGGCAATTGAAGCTACCGCAGCAAAGTGGGATGATCCCTGTGAACCGGCAGAAGTATTCGCCCGTTTTCGTCAAGGCGTACCACAAGCGGTTGAAGTGGTGCAACGCTCAGCGAGAGGCATTGCCAATTTGATCGCTGATTTAGTGATCGCAAATGATATTCAGCGAGTAGTGTTGGGTGGCAGTGTCGGTTTGGCGGAAGGCTATTTGCCGTTGGTGAACAGTTATTTGCAGCAGTTACCGCACTTTTATCAAACCGAAGTGGTGCCAGCGGCTTGCGGACCAGATGCAGGTTTACTGGGTGCGGCACTTTGGTGGCAGAATGAATTAGCTGCAAAACAAAAAAACCGTAAAAATTTCAATAAAAGATAAGGGATTGAGCATATGATTTTAGGGGATTTGAACAAAGATAACGGCACATTGGGATTATCACCGATGATTGCTGAAGTTTGCGAATATTTAAAAGGCTTAGACTTGCAAGCACTAACCTTGGGCAGACATGAGATTAATAATGATATTTTCATGAACGTGATGGAATTTGAAACCGCAGCGGCAGACAGCAAAAAATCGGAATTGCATCATCGTTACTTAGATGTACAGTTATTGATTTCTGGGGCGGAGCTGATTGAATTTGGTGTCGGAAATCCTGATTTGAGCGGCTATGAAGACTATCAGGACGAAGATGATTACCAATTGACGGCACAACCAATCGCACATAAAAATAGCGTATTGCTTGCGCCAAACATGTTTGCGATTTTCTTTCCGTATGAAGCGCACAAACCGGGTTGTCATGTGGACGGGCAGAGTGTTAAAGTGAAGAAATTGGTCGTTAAGATCCCATATTCACTACTAGGGTCTGTTGATGTT
>VDHG01000055.1 GCA_006228005.1 Testudinibacter crocodili | reverse complement strand
ACAATCCCCTACCACACTTCTACGCTCAGAAGGCGTTTTAGATTTTGCCAGCTCCGATACAACAATAAATTGTTGTTGGGATTGACTGAAGATTAGGCGGTAGGTGTTTTTGTTCATTTTCTATAAATACTTGTGCAATATTTGAAAGCCTCTCTTATTTTCATACCCAACTCTTCATCTGAAATTTCTAATGAATATTCAAATTCAATTGCTGTTCCATCTTTTTTCTTGACGGCTGTATACCCATCTAAAGAATCTTGATGATTTGGCACAATAGAAAAAACTTCTTCCATATCAACAGATAAAAAATCCATAGTGTTATATATTGCCTTCCTACTTTTATAGCCAAAATGTTCTTGTAATTGCTGCTCTATTTTTTTACTAAATAGCTGCACCTCGCCTGAATTAAATATCTTATAAAACTCATCCAATGGAATCTCTCTGCTTTTTAATAAAGCCTCTTTTACTGATTCGCCTAACACCTTATCATCAACATCCACAGGTAAAAAAATAGGTTTTTGTTCAGGATCTGACATTGATAACAATCCTTGTAAAAAGTAAGTAATCACAATCACATCCTTATTCTTTCTTATTAAAATATTCTTTGATTTAGACATTTTATTTTACCTTTTTAATAATAATATTAACATTTTTAGATTGAGCATATTGCACAGATTTTTCAATAGCTAGCATCTGCTGACTATTTGTTCCACTTGGAATCGCCAGATATAGCTCTTTATTTTTTATATTTTTATTATTTAGTTGAAAATCCTCTCTACCATCCACCTCAAAATTCACCATCTCATCAACATACTTATTCAACTGTGATGTAATTCGTTTTGGGTTTTGATAGGTTTTACTTCCCACTGTATCCATTGTTTTTGCGCTAATTGCTGTTCCGTCAGGCAATAAATGATCAAAGGTTTTAAAATTTGGTTTTATCATATTCAAATCAAGCGTTCCCTCCGGTAGCTTCTCTTTTAAATACGCTTCCCAAGGCTTGCCTTGATTATTAATCCCTTTGCCCCAGTCAATACCGACAACTTTATTCGACACAATATCATTCGATAAACCCAGTTTGCCTAATTTAACCGCACTTTCAACTCCCTTTTTAACAAGATTTAAAACCCCTGTCGTCCCTCCAATCACACCAAGTTCGGTTGATAAATACACCTGCATCCGCATCACATCAGCTTCTCTTCCTTGACCATTGGCTTCTAGCCTATCAGCTTCCGCTAACTGTGATTTAATACTATCCGAAATGGTTGTAACCGGTGATTGTATCAAGGCTTTAATCGCTTTGCCCATTTCATGCAGTTGGGCTTGCGAAACCTCATCGCCCGTGATGGCTTTTGCCGTAATATTCGCCAGCTCAACAGAATCCGTGATGCCCTCTTTTGCAATTTTAATTAACGCTTCTTTTGCCACATCTTCGGCATATTGGCGTTTGGCTTCACCATATTGAGTTGCCACATCCAGATATTCAGAGCGGGTGTTGCCGTTTCGTAATTCTACTTCCGGCTTATCGTAGCTATGGAATGCCGCACTTAACGTAATCAATTCATTTGCACAAGCGGTTGTCATCCCACCGTAGCAAGCCGATTGTAAATCTTTATCCCTACGATGGTCTAATTTGACTAAATCAGCTAGCTCTTGTTTTTCTTCCTCTGTTAATCCCTCTTTTTTTCGTTTTGCAATCAATTCTATTTGTCGTTCAAGTTCTTGTTTAAACAAGTAGTTATTTTCAACCGCACTTTCCGCTATCGCTTGCCCTGTTGCAGCATTAACAAGTGTAGTTGTGCTATCCGTAGCTGTTCCGTCTGCCTGTGCCATCACCGTTGCCGCCAATGCACCTGTCAGGCTGCTGAGGCTCGATATATTGGCACGCTCCCGTTCGTCCAATTCACTTGCGCTTTTGCCGTAAATAGTCTTGGCAAGCAGTTCCGCTGTCGCTTCCCCCGTTATCGCTGCCGCCGCACCGCCCAACGCACTGCCGCCGTTAACTTGCGCTTCTACCGCACCTAAGATGCCATGAAGAATTAGGTTAGTGGTTTTGTCCACCTTGCCGTTTTCATCCGTCGTCGCATCCTTAATCGCTTGGTTCGCCAATGGAGAAAGGGCGGTCGCCGTCAACTGTGCCGTGCTTCTCCGCATCTTTCGCCAAGTCTTTTAACTTCGCTGACTTGGTGCGCTCTTCATAGGTCGCCAGATTCACCGCATTCTTCGCAATATCGCCTATCACCTGCGCCGCTTCCAACCGCTCTTGATACTCTGCTTTATCAAACTGCTGTACCTTTTGATTAGCGTTTACCGTATCGAGCGAAAGTGCGGTCGGCACTTCGCTGTTTCTCACGTCCAGACTGATGTTTTGGCTGACCGCACTTTGCGTGGTGGTGTGGTCATCTTTGTTGACATTGCCTGCTAAACTCGCTGCCAGCCCTATCGCTTGCATCGGTGACGGACCCGAAGTGGACATCCCCACGCTGACACTCTGCATACTGACTTCACTGTGGTTTTCAATATTCTCGTGAGTCAGTGTGCCGGTGCTAAAGTGGTTTTTGTCTGCTGTGGCTTGGCTGTCAATCACCCCGCCTTTCAGATGGGTGTTGCCACCGACGGTGAGGTTCATGCCGTCCTCACCCACACGCAACCCAGACTGCTCATTCACTTGCGCATAGTTCACTTTTCCTTTGCTGGCGTTGACATTCACCGAACCCAAATTGATATTCACACCATTACTGAACTGAATACAATCCCCTACCGCACTTCTACGCTCAGAAGGTGTTTTAGATTTTGCCAGCTCCTATACAACAACAAATTGTTGTTCGAATTGACTGAAGATTCTTTTATTCATATCTTATATATCTATTTTTAAATTAGGAAAAAACCTTGAAAATTCTGTTCTTACAAATGTATTTTCTTTTAAAAATTTAAATGCCTCCTCTTTCTTTAATGGAGAATCATAGATTTCTTCAAATCTAAAAAAGGCTATTCCATATAGAGCCATTTCATCTTCATATGATAAACTACTATCTGTTACAAACCCTATTGCCTTATATATTTGAAACAAAGATTGGTCAAACTCTAGTAACTCATATATATATAAAGGAATATCATTAATAGCAGTAGTTAATATAACTCTCTCAACCCATTCTCTAAATTCATTTAGATGAATCGCCTGACAAAAAAGGCAGGTTAATGCAAAATTTAAATCTGCATCATTATTTTTGTAGATTCTCCACATATCATTTCCCCTTTTGAATGCTATTACCACCAATATGCCCTGTTTTAGAGTGAATTAATTCAGGAACAAGTTGCATTCTTCCTGTATCTTGATGGTGATGCCAAGTCAAATTAGGAATCTTGCTATCCCCTTTATAAATAGCCTCTAATTGTTTTGATGTGAACTGATTTTTATCAACATTACCTTTATCTATAGCTTTTACAAGATCTTGTGTTGCTAATTTCATTTGTTCTTCATAAGAGATACTTCTAAAATCTAAATAGTATAATCGCTTTTTTCCACTAGATTTTGTTCCTGTGTAATTAATATCTACTTCAAACCACTTTCTTTCAGGTGCTGAACTCTGCATTAGAATAAGATTCACCACCAGCTATTTTCCATTTGGAATGGACTCCTCACCAGCTTTCCATCCTGATTTTTCTACGTCTATTATTTGTATTAAATCTATATTTCCCATAAAAATTTCTAAAAATCACATTTTAATAAAAGGGAATGTTTTTTTAAATCTATCTAAAATATGTGGATTTTCCTTCAAAGCTGTTAATGCTTCATTTTCTGAGATTGGAATATCAAAAAAAGCTTTAAATCGTTGAATTGCAATTCCATATATTGCATCTTTTTCAGTTGGTTTTAATCCACCACTAGGCGTAAACCCTAAAACATTATAAATTAGAAATCGCTCATTCTCCTCCAGATCAATTAAATCCCATATAAATAAAGGTATTTTATCTACATCATTATTCCGAACTAAACAATAAAAATACTCCTTAAACTCTTTAAAGCTAATAGCTCCCATCAAGTTACATGAAATAACAAATGCAAGAGTGGAAGAATCTCCATTTTTATTAAAACCATCCATAATCACTTTCCTTGTTTAAGATTATCGAGCCTTCACTCAGCGTGATTAGAATCAATCATGTAACGACTCTATAAACTCCTCAAAGTTTTTTGCCACAAGATTAACTACCGGATTCATGGTACCATCAGCATCCTGAATATAATCATCGTGATATATTAAAACCACCTTCGGTTCTTCATCAACCTCTAAAAATCTATAATCAAAACAAATATAATCGCCATTACCACTAACACCAAAAGGGACTATGCCTTTCATATCACCATAAAATGGAAAAAGCTCCAGTTTTGAATATATATTATATGGATTAGCCTCACCATATCCTAAAAAACAAATATCTCTATCATTAATTTTCCCATCTAAATCAACATAATCAAAAACATCATTTTCAGGCCTTAAGAAATTGTGATTACTTATTAGATATTTATAAGAACTGGGTAATTTAACCATCATTTTCTTTTCAAATTCATTAATTAAAGAAATATCTATTTTTCCATTATCTCGATAAACCCTCAATGATTCCATATTATTTTCCTTTTTGTAAAGAACCTTGCCCTATATGCTTAACCGCATCATGTATATTTACAGGTACTAACTGCATATTATTTGGTGATGACTGTACATTATGATGCCAAGTATAACCCGTGATGGTACTTTTCCCTTTTTGCATGTCCTCTAATTGCTGTAGTGTAAATTTACTTTTCATAATAGGATCATCTTTTATCACAATCCACATATCTCGTGATGCCTGTCTCATTTGCCCTGAATAACTTTTACTATTATCAATTTTAGTTGAAAAAACTGCAACATCATCGAATATAGGTAATCCCTTTGAATCATAAGGAATATTTGCAATTTCTTTTTTATTACCAAGTGTATCTGGCTTAGAATAAATTTTAACTGCTTTGTTACCCTCAGATTCAACAACAGAAATTTGTTCACCTGTCTTTAAGATTCTATCTGTTACTGTTGCCCTAGAATTATTTACAACAGTAGTAGATTTTACATTATTCTTACCATACTGATTTTCAAATGACTCCCTCCAAGTATGCGATTGATAAAATCCAACAACATCATTGTCTTGTAATAATATTTTTGCTTGATCAATATTTTTTTGAGCTTGTTTTAAATCACCTGCTTTCTCTGCTTTTCGAGCTATTATATATAATTGCTTAGCTTCTTTA
Source organism: Testudinibacter crocodili (assembly GCA_006228005.1). GTDB lineage: Bacteria > Pseudomonadota > Gammaproteobacteria > Enterobacterales > Pasteurellaceae > Chelonobacter. The sequence continues at coordinate 1,782 of VDHG01000055.1, read as the reverse complement.
AGTGTTTTTGTAACTACCTCAGCACCAGGAATAACTCCAACTAAAGCTAGAGCAAAATCAATACCATCCTCTGCCTCTACAAATGATTTCACATCACCTACAACAGGCGTAAAATCAGCTAAAATCCCTGAAATTGTTCCCCCTGCTCTTAGTGTTTCCATAAGCTCAGGGTGATTCTTCTCCATTTGCTCTATTGCTATGCGATTTGCCTCCTCTTCGAAGGCTTTTGATTTCGCTACATTAGCCCAATCTACTTGAGGATTAGATTCAATTATAGATAATAAATTCCCCTCAACCGCACTTTCCGCTATCACTTGCCCTGTTGCAGCATTAACAAGTGCAGTTGTGCTATCCGTAGCTGTTCCGTCCGTTTGCGCTATTATCGTTGCCGATAATGCGCCTGTCAGGCTGCTGAGGCTTGAGATATTTTGCCGCTCCCGTTCGTCCAATTCGCTTGCGCTTTTGCCGTAAATAGTCTTGGCAAGCAGTTCTGCTGTCACTTCCCCCGTTATCGCTGCCGCCGCACCGCCCAACGCACTGCCGCCGTTAACTTGCGCTTCTACCGCACCTAAGATGCCATGAAGAATTAGGTTAGTGGTTTTGTCCACCTTGCCGTTTTCATCCGTCGTCGCATCCTTAATCGCTTGGTTCGCCAGTGGAGAAAGGGCGATCGCCGTCAACTGTGCCGTGTTGCCGTTGGCTATCGCCAAGGTGATAACCTTGGTTGCCGTATCAACCGCTCGGTTATAGCTGCCACCGGTACCCCACGCCTTTGCTTCGCTGTCAGCTTGTTCATAGGCGGCAACCGCTTGCTCATAAGCCGCTTGATTACCGCTTTGCTGCGCATTTGCCATGGCTTGTGCAGCATCGGCTTTTTTGACTTCCGCCACTTTGCGCTGTTGGGCGCTATAGGCACTCACCCCTGCGCTGATGTCCGCAACCGCACTTTGCATGGCTTTTTGCGTAGCAAGTGTTGTGTTGATGTCTTTTGGTTTTTCAGTCTGTGCGTTGCCTTTGCTGCTGTCGCTGTTAATCCCCAACGCTGCCGCCGTCGTTTGAATCGGGCTGCTGTCTTTGTTTAAGATTATCGTGCCTTCACTCAGCGTGGCTTGGGTTGTGGTGTTATCTCGGGTTTTGCTGACCATCGGCAAGCCGCCCGTCGGGCTGACGTCCGTCACTCGTTCCGGCTCGCCTTTGTCGTTTTTGATTACCTTGCCGTTTTCGTCCTTGTTCAAGTCCGAACTCGTGCTCACCCCAATGCTCGCACTCACCGCCTTGCTCTCACTGTGGTTTTCAATGTCCGTGAAGGTCAGTTGGTTGGTGGCAAGGCGATTTTTATCGGTTTGAGTACCGGCTATCGCCCCACCGTTCAGGTGAACATTCTTCGCTTCCACATCATAGTGCTCTTCGGCAAACAAACCGCTTTGTTGATTGACTTGAGTTCGGTTGGCACTGCCTTTTTGCGCACTCACATTGGCACTTGCCTCCCAAGCCGTGCCGAACGACACCTGCACCCGTCCGCCAACACCGCTAGCACTGCTGTGTTGCTGTTCGCTGTCTTGCAAGCTATTAATCGTCAGGTCGCCCCCAATCCGGGTTTGAATCTGTTTAACACCACTACTCTAAAGATTATTATAGATTAAACTTATTAACAAATGAGTATATTTTATTTATTAAAATTCGAAGAGCATTAATATCTATATTTATTTTAGTTATAACATCATCATAACTAAAAACCAAATATTCTCCACGCTTTCCTTTAAAAACATAAATTTCCAATCC
>VDHG01000054.1 GCA_006228005.1 Testudinibacter crocodili | reverse complement strand
GGAACTATATAGGGATTTTGCATAAGAAGAACCGAGCGCCGACACAGATAGAGATAAGCAATGCGAAGGGGGAGAAGCTGGTGTTGAAGCGTCGCTAAGGACGGGGTAGAAGTACCGAGCAGAAACCGGAGAGGTGCAGAAAGTACGGTGAGCCATAGTGGGCATTGTAGCGTGATAAAGGCTGTTTTAGAGATAAAACAGCCTTTGTTTTTGGTCATTCGGATGTAGGGCCTAAGGTTGAGAAGGCTTATCGCACTTTGGTTGCTTGCAAAGGATTAAATCACCGGTTCAATCTGCATATTGCCTTTGATTTGGCAGCTGCATGCCAGCACATAGCCCTGTTCGATTTCTTGTGGCGTAAGCGGGCCGGTGGTGCTGGTTTCGTATTCGCCTTGCAGCACTTTGGTTTTGCACGAACCACAGATGCCGGTGCGGCAGGCGGCAATCACTGGGATGTTATTTTCTTCCAGTGCGCTCAGCAATGATATGCCGAACGGTACGGAAATGGTCTGTTCGCCAATAATGCCGTACACCGTCAAGCCGACTTGCTTACTGTTGTCGGTCATACACACTTCGGTCGAGGAATGGAATTGTTCAAGGAAAAACCGCTCTTTGGGCACGCCCAATTGCTCGGTGATGTCACGAATATGCTGCATATAGCTTTCCGGACCGCAGGTTAGCACGGTGCAGTCGGCAATATGCGGTACCAGTTCTTGCAGCATTTGTTGCGAAATCCGTCCGGCATAAAAGCCTTCGCTGGCGCCTTGTGACGAGTTCATATACAGCGTTAAGTGTGGATATTGCGCCTTCAGTTGTTGCCATTCGCGTTTGAAAATCACGTCTTTCGGCGAATGCACGCTGTAGAACACGGTTAAATTGGCTTGCGGACGATTGACGCATAACCAACGCACCATTGACATAATCGGCGTAATGCCGCAGCCACCGGCGACCAGTAGGTAATTGTCACTGACGATTTTGGAACAGGTGAAATCGCCCTTAGGATCAGACAGCCACAGCGTATCGCCGACCTTGACATCTCGGGTCAGCCAGGTTGAGCCAACTCCGTTTTCAATCCGGCGCACGGTTAAAGTGACATAACGGCTTAAACCGGGCGTAGAGGAGAGGGTGTAGGCTCTGGCAATATCTGGGGTATTTTTAATGCTGACCAGCGCATATTGCCCTGGTTCGTAGGGATAAAAATCTTGTGCGATCAGTTCGAGGGTGTAAACATCGTCGGTTTCTTGCACGATGTTGTTGACCATCATTTCATTGATACAGAAAGCATTTGGGTTTGACATAGTTGAAAATCCTAAACAAAACAAAGTGCGGTCACCAGATAAGAGCAGACCGCACTTGGTATGACATCATGCAATCATTAGCGTGCTAACGCTTGTTGCATATCTTGTTGTGGGGTGGTCAAGCCGCGCAGACCGAATTTTTCATTCAGAATCGCCAATAAATTGTCGTTCAAAAATGCCGGTGCAGTCGGACCGGTGTAAATATCTTTCACACCCAATGCCAACAAGGTTAGCAAAATCACAATCGCTTTTTGCTCGAACCAAGACAGGACTAAAGTCAGCGGCAGATCGTTCACGCCACAGCCCAGTTTTTCCGCCAAGTTCACTGCTAACATAATCGCCGAATAAGCATCGTTACATTGACCGACATCCAATAAACGTGGCAAACCGCCTTCCAATGTGCCGAATTCCAGTTTGTTGAAACGGTATTTGCCGCAGCCTAAGGTTAAGACCACACAATCGTCCGGCACATTGCGCGCAAATTCGGTGTAGTAGCTGCGTTCGCCCACGCTACCGTCGCAACCGCCGACCAAGAACACATGGCGTAATTTTTTCTCGGCGACCAAGTTAATTACCGCATCAGAGGCATCTAACAGGGTTTGGCGACCGAAACCGACGGTGATGTTGTGTTCGATTTCACTGTATGGGAAGCCCGCCATTTGTTGAGCCTGTTCGATCACTTGGCTGAAATCGCGATCATCTAGGTGTTTCACGCCCGGCCAGCCGACGATGCTGCGGGTGTAGATGCGATCGGCATAGTTGCCGACATTCGGATCGATAATACAGTTGGACGTCATAATCACCGGCCCCGGGAATTTGGCAAATTCCCGTTGTTGGTTTTGCCAGCCGCCGCCGTAGTTGCCGACTAAATGGCTGTATTTTTTCAGTTCCGGATAACCGTGCGCCGGCAGCATTTCGCCGTGGGTATACACGTTAATCCCTGTGCCTTCGGTTTGTTCCAATAAGGCTTTCAAGTCTTTCAAATCGTGACCAGAAATCAGGATGCATTTGCCGGCAATCGGTTTAACATTCACTGTTGAAGGGCTAGGATTACCAAATGCGGCGGTTTCGCCTTTATCCAATAAGCCCATCACGCCAAAATTCATCATGCCGATGCCGAGTGAATTTTTTAGTAACGTATCGATATCGGTTGGATTGGTGCCCAGCCAAGACATATATTGGTGGAATTCCAGATAAATTTGATTATCGAATTGTCCTAAAACATGGGCGTGTTCCATATACGCTGCCGCACCTTTTAAGCCGTATAAACACAGCATTCTCAAGCCGTGTACTTCCTCACTGATGTCGTGGATGTCTTTGTTTAAAGCAAAATCTTCTGCTTGTGCGGTCAGGGTGGCAATTTCACTGCCGTTCAATTTCAAATATGCCAACGGATGATCGCTGTCGGTGCTTGGATTGACCGCACGGCAGCGTTGGATCAGTTGATCGCGATAGGCTTGCGCTTGTTGGGCATATTCGACAATGCGTTTGGAGTCAAAATTGACGTTGGTTAAGGTAGAGAAAAATGCTTGTGCGGTGAACGCATCGATCTCATTGTCGATAATCGCCAATTCGCGCGCTTTAACCGCCCAAGTAGACAGGCTGTATAGCGCCGCTATTAATAAATCTTGCAAATCGGAGGTTTCAGCCGTTTTGCCACACATTCCTTGCGAGTAGCTACAGCCGTTACCGACAGGGGTTTTCATGGTTTGTTCGCATTGAATACAGTACATAATTCAAATTCCTTTTTATAGATTGTGTTGATCGTATCGAGTGAGTTGAGTAATAAGTAAAATAGCTGTTAATTCGTTTTAACAGTCGTATCATAAAAGGATCTTATTTATAAAAGAAGTATTTGTGATGCTTATTTAAGGTTTTCTTGATTTAGATCGTGTTTTACTTTTCACAACAAACACTCAAAATCGGTTTGAGATCAAAATGTGCATAAAAAAGTGCCAAAAGCTGCGTATATCAACAAAACATGCACAAGAAATCGCAAAAACGTATATACGTTATCAGAACGTGCACAAGAAACCGCGAAAACATGTGCACGTTCTGTTAGAATCACGATAAAGGAAATATTCATCGCAATACTGCACAGAAATATTTAAATGATTTGGTTGAACTTGATTTATTGCAATAACAAAAAACACCTTAACATCGAACAACGTTAAGGTGTTTTTTTATTAAATCGAGCGGTTACTGGGCGGTTGGCGACAGCACATTAGGGACGACTAAATCCACATCACCTTCAGGAACCGGGATTTCAGCGAAGGTTTTGTTTTCGCCTTGTTTAATTAATTCGGCGATTTTAGCAGCAGGTTCGTTGAGTTTCATCGCTTGGTAGGATTTTTCCAATAATGGCAACGCCTCATGGGTTGCTTGTGTATCAGGATAGGTATCCAACAAGCCTAGTACACGGTTTACCGTGGCAACATAAGCATGACGTTTGAAATAAAATTCGGCCACTTGTTGTTCGTGGCGAGCCAGTGCATTACGTAGATAGTTGGCGCGTACGGCGGCATCGGCAGCATATTGGCTGTTCGGGAAATGCTGTTGCAACGTTTCGAAATTGTGTAACGCATTAGTTAAAGTCAGCGGATCACGCGAGGCACGGTCGGTGCCGAATGCCTTTTGTAAGAAGTGATCGCCCAGCTCAGTATTGATCAATCCTGCCAGATACAACACGAAATCTAAATGTTGGCTGTTGCTGTGCAAGCGCAGAAAACGTTCGGCGTTTGCCAGTGCCAAAGTGTATTCAGAATCTTTATAGTTGGCGTAAATTAATCCCAATTGTGCTTGTTCGGCATAGGCACCAAACGGATAACGGCTGTCTACGGCATCCAGATAACGAATAGCTTCTGCATAGTTTTCATCTAAAAGATACGTATTGGCTTTGCTATAAAGTTCTTCCACCGACGCAGTTTCGACTTCTTTTTTGTCAGAGGAGCAGGCGGCAATGCTTAAGGCGGTTAGCAACAGTAAGGCAAGCGATTTTAATTTATACATAAATAACAATCCTAAAGAGGTTTTTGCAAAAAGTGCGGTCGGCTGGCAACACGCGTCAACGAATGTTTGGTTACTTCACGGTAAACTTCAGTTACAATGAGCGTTATTATCTTGTTACGCCTTGTATTTTAACCATCCTTGGCAAATAAGCAAACTAGAATTCAGTGGATTTTATTTTTATTTATGACGAAACAATTACAATTAACGGCACAAATTCAGTTACATCAACTCGGTCAGCGTTTGGATCAAGCCTTGGCGGAATGCTTTCCCGACTATTCTCGTTCACGGATTAAAACGTGGATTGAGCAGGATTTGGTGCAGGTTAACGGTGCGGTAGTGAACAAACCGCGTGAAAAAGTATATGGCGATGAAGTGATTTTGATTGAAGTGGAAATCGAAGAGGAAAACCGCTTTGTTGCCCAGCCGATCGCACTGAATATTGTGTATGAAGACGATGATATTTTGGTGATCAACAAGCCGAAAGATTTTGTGGTGCATCCAGGGGCTGGCAATCCGGATGGCACGGTGCTGAATGCGCTGTTGCATCATTATCCACAAATTGCCGAAGTGCCGCGCGCCGGCATTGTGCACCGATTGGACAAAGACACCACCGGCTTGATGGTGGTGGCGAAAACCATTCCGGCGCAAACCCGTTTGGTGTATGCGTTGCAAAAACGCCGGATTACCCGCGAATATGAGGCGGTGGCATACGGCATTATGACTAAAGGCGGTACGATTGATCAGCCGATGTCACGCCATCCGACCAAACGTACCCATATGGCGGTGCATCCGATGGGTAAACCGGCGGTGACCCATTATCGGATTATGGAGCGTTTCCGTAATTACACTCGTCTGCGGTTACGCTTGGAAACCGGACGCACCCATCAGATTCGGGTGCATATGGCGCATATTGCCCATCCGTTGTTGGGGGATCAGGTGTACGGTGGGCGACCGCGTCCGCCGAAAGGGGCAAGTGAGGAATTTTTAACGGTACTGCGCAATTTTCAACGTCAAGCCTTGCATGCGGTGATGTTGCGTTTGGAACACCCGATTAGCGGCGAAGTGATGGAGTGGCACGCCCCGTTACCGGACGATTTTGTGGAACTGCTGAATGCGCTGAAACAGGATTATGAGCTGCACAAAGACGAACTGGATTATTGATGGAATTTCTTAGACCAAACTGGAATTTAGCGAATAATATCCACGCACTCTCTACTTTGCGTGGCGGTGGCGTGAGTGTTGCGCCCTATGCCAGTTTTAATTTGGGCGCACACGTCGGTGATAGCCCAAGTGCGGTCGCGGCAAACCGTACTTTGCTGCTTGAAAAAGCACAACTGCCGCAAATGCCGCTATATTTAAATCAAACCCATAGCATCAACGTATTACGTTTACCGACCACGGAAACCGCACTTGAGGCTGATGCGGTGTATACCGATCAAGCGGGGCAAGTTTGTTTGGTGATGACAGCCGATTGTCTGCCGGTGCTGTTTGCGACAGAAGGTGGCAATGAAGTGGCGGCGGCACATGCCGGTTGGCGCGGCTTGTGTGATGGTATTTTAGAAAACACCGTGGCACAGTTTCATGCCAAACCGTCGCAAATCGTGGCGTGGCTGGCACCGGCGATCAGTCAATCGGCATTTCAAGTCGGTGCCGAAGTGCGGTCGGCGTTTATGCAGCACGATCCACAAGCGGCATTGGCATTCCAACCGGATTTGACGACACCTGAAAAATATTTAGCTGATCTGTATTTATTGGCACGTCAGCGCTTGAAAAAATGCGGAATTCACCTTATTTATGGTGGAGAATATTGTACATTCAGCCAAAAAGAGCGGTTTTTTTCCTATCGGCGCGACGGTGTGACCGGACGGATGGCGAGCTTGATTTGGTTTGAGGAAAACAACTGAATTTAGATTTGACTTTTTCTGTTATAGCCCTTATGGTTAGGGTGTTTTAACCATTTATTTACCACTATTTTTGCTCTGTATTCTTAAGGGAGAAACGCAATGCAACAACGTCTTGTGACCGATGTACGTCGTTCCGAACAATCGGTATTGGCAACCAACAAAGTGTTACGTAACACCTACTTTTTATTAGCGCTCACTGTCACTTTTTCTGCGGTGGTGGCTTATATTTCGATGGCAATGAACTTGCCGTATCCGGGGTTGATTGTGTTATTGGTCGGCTTTTACGGTTTGCTGTTTTTGACCCATAAATTGGCGGATAGCCCACTGGGTATTCTTTCTGCTTTCGCCTTCACGGGTTTTTTAGGTTATACCATCGGACCGATCCTAAATATGTATGTTGGTGCAGGGATGGGAGATGTGGTTGTGCTGGCATTAGGCGGCACGGCAGCGGTGTTCTTCGCCTGTTCGGCTTATGTGTTGACCACTAAAAAAGATATGTCGTTCCTGAGTGGCATGATGTTTGCGCTGTTTATCGTGCTGGTTGTCGGCGTTATCGCTAATATCTTCCTGCAAATTCCAGGATTGCATTTAGCCATCAGTGCCTTATTCGTGGTGTTTTCAACCGGAGCGATTTTGTATGAAACCAGCAATATTGTACACGGCGGTGAAACCAACTATATCCGCGCCACCATCGGCATTTATGTCTCGTTGTATAACTTGTTTATTAGCCTGCTGAGTTTGATTGGCGCTTCGCGTGATTAATCATTAATTTAAAAAATTAGGCGGATGAGATATCCGCCCGTTTTCAAAGATCTAGACAATTAGATTGATTTGTTTCTTATGCCCCTGAATAGGGGCATAATTGTATCCGGAGAAAATGAATGGATATTTATGACGAACAGATTAAACGGGATAAAGACGGCTATTTGCTTGACACTACGCAGTGGAGTCCTACGGTTGCGCAGTGGCTGGCGCAAAAAGAGCAAATCGAGCTGAGTGAGGCACACTGGGAAGTGATTCATTTTGTGCGCGCGTTTTACCAAGAGTATAAAACCTCGCCGGCGATCCGGATGTTGGTCAAGGCAATGGCAGCTAAACTGGGAACGGACAAAGGCAACAGTCGTTATTTGCAGCGTTTGTTTCCGGAAGGCCCAGCAAAACAAGCAACTAAGTTAGCAGGATTGCCGAAGCCGGCAAAATGTTTGTAAGCGTTATCTAACAAAATTGTGTAAATATTTTAAATACAAATGATTCTCAATAGTAAAGTTGATATAGTTTAGGCAGGCAAAATAGTTTGCCTAAAAATATTTATCAAACAAGGAGAAATAAAATGAAGATAGGACTAAAAAGTTTGGTTTCCGCATTGATGTTAGGCGGGATGATCAGCTTTTCCGTTGCGGCGGCTGAAAAACCGTTTAAAGTGCTAACCACCTTTACCGTGATTCAAGATATTGCACAAAATGTGGCAGGTGATGCAGCGATAGTAGAGTCAGTGACCAAACCCGGCGCCGAAATTCATGATTATCAAGTGACACCGAAAGATGTGATCAAGGCACAAGAGGCTGATTTACTGCTATGGAACGGCATGAATCTAGAGCGTTGGTTTGAGCGTTTTTTTGAAAATATGCAGGACAAACCAGCGGTATTGGTGACGGAAGGGATTGAGCCGATTGCGATCAGCGAAGGAGCTTATCAGGGCGCACCGAATCCGCACGCTTGGATGTCGCCGAGCAATGCGTTGCTGTATGTGGAAAATATCCGCAAAGCATTAGTAAAACATGATCCGAAAAACGCCGAGGTGTATAATCGAAATGCCGCCGCTTATGCTGAAAAAATTAAAGGGCTAGACGAGCCGCTGAGAGATAAAATCGCCCAAATTCCGGCAGAAAAGCGCTGGTTGGTCACCTCAGAAGGGGCGTTCAGCTATTTGGCAAAGGATTATGGTTTTAAAGAATTGTATCTATGGCCGATTAATGCTGAACAACAGGGGTCACCACAGCAAGTGAGAGCGGTGATTGATCAAGTGAGAGCCAATAAAATTCCGGTTGTTTTTAGCGAAAGTACGGTGTCTGATCGCCCAAGCAAACAGGTAGCGAAAGAAACCGGTGCAAAATACGGTGGCGTGTTGTATGTTGATTCGTTGTCACAAGCCGACGGCGCTGTGCCGACGTATTTGGATTTGTTGCAAGTCACTGTTTCCACTATTGTTAAAGGATTTGAATAAATGATAACCCCACAAAGCACAAACCATTCCGAACCGCCACCACTGCCGTTGTTAGAGGTGAAGGAGGTCGGAGTTCGTTATAATAACGGGCATACCGCACTTTATGATGTCTCTTTTGCGTTATATGGTGGTACGACTTGTGCTTTGGTTGGGGTGAACGGCAGCGGTAAATCAACTCTGTTTAAAAGTTTGATGGGATTGGTGAAACCGCTGCAAGGTACAATTATCCTTCATGGACTGCCGGTCAAGAAAGCCTTAAAGCAGAATCTGGTGGCTTATGTGCCTCAGGCGGAAGAGGTGGACTGGCAGTTTCCGATTTCGGTATATGATGTGGTGATGACTGGGCGTTATGGTTATATGAATTTTTTGCGGGTTGCGTCACCGCAAGACAAGCAAAAAGTGGAGCAGGCAATGGCGCGGGTGGATATCACCCACTTAAAAGATCGTCAAATCGGTGAGCTGTCCGGTGGGCAGAAAAAGCGGGTGTTTTTGGCACGAGCGTTGGCGCAAGAAAGCCGTATTATTTTACTCGACGAACCTTTTACCGGAGTGGACGTCAAAACCGAAAATGCGATTGTGGCATTATTGGGGCAACTGCGTAGTGAAGGGCATTTGATTTTAGTTTCGACCCACAATTTAGGTAGCGTACCGCACTTTTGCGATCAAGTGGTGATGATCAATCGTACTGTGATTGCCGCCGGTACGACTGAAACCACATTTACCCAAAAGAATCTGAAACTGGCATTCGGCGGTGTATTGCGCTATTTGACTTTAGACGGCGAAGAGCTGCATGATGACCAAGACAGCCGCACTTTAACAGTATTGACCGATGATGAACGCCCGGTAATTTTCTATGGCGAAAAAGGTTCGGAATTGCCGCCGACTGCACCGCAAGCGCAGCTACAAAAGCAAGTACAAACCCAAGATCAAACTCCAATTCAAAATAAAGCGGAATACTAAGCTATGTGGCAATTGTTACTCGAACCCTTTGCTTACGAATATATGACCAAAGCAATTGTGATCAGCGCCTTGGTTGGTGGGGTTTGTGCGTTTTTATCCGCATATTTAATGCTAAAAGGCTGGTCGCTGATCGGCGATGCCCTCTCGCATGCGGTCGTTCCCGGTGTGGCAATTGCCTATGCGTTGGCATTGCCATACGCCATTGGTGCATTTATTTCCGGATTGCTGGCGGCACTGGCAATTTTATGGGTTAAATCGATCACTAAACTACGTGAAGATGCGATCATCGGTTTTATTTTCACCACATTTTTTGCACTGGGGCTGTTTATTATTTCGCTGAATCCGACATCGGTGGATGTGCAATCGATTATTTTAGGCAATGTGCTGGGCATTGATGATGGCGATATGCTGCAAGTCGGGATTATTATTGCGGTTTGCGTGGTGTTTTTGCTGATTTTTTGGAAAGATCTGTTGTTGGTGTTTTTTGATGAAAGTCATGCGGTATCAGTTGGTATTTCGCCGATTCGTCTAAAAGTACTTTTTTTTACCTTGCTGAGTGCCTGTGTTGTCGCGGCGTTACAAACAGTGGGGGCGATTTTGGTGATTGCGATGGTGATTACCCCAGGTGCGACCGCCTATTTGCTCACAGATCGTTTCGGACGACTGGTGGTAATTGCTATCACCTTAGGTATTAGCACAAGTGCGGTCGGTGCATATTTAAGCTATTTTCTCGACGGTGCGACCGGCGGCGTGATTGTGTTTTTGCAAACGCTGCTGTTTTTAGCGGCATTCTTATTTTCACCAAAATATGGATTGCTGACGCAAAAATATCAGCAGCAAAAACAGCGTCGCCAAGAAATACCACAAGGAAAGCCACATGGTTGAAGCGATTTTTAACTGGTTTTATGAACCGTTTACGTTTGCTTTTATGCAGCAGGCGTTGTACACCGCACTTTTGGTGTCGATTGTTTGTGCTTTACTCTCCTGCTATTTGGTATTGAAAGGTTGGTCGCTGATGGGCGATGCTATTTCCCACGCGGTACTACCGGGGATTGTCTTGGCGTATATTTTAGGCTTGCCGTTGACGATCGGCGCATTTGTGGCGGGTATTTTCTGTGCCTTATCAACAGGGTATCTGAAAGAAAATAGTCGTTTAAAAGAAGATACAGTGATGGGGATCGTATTTTCCGGTATGTTTGCTTTCGGTCTGATCTTATTTGTGAAAGTAGAAACTGATCAACACTTGACCCATATTTTATTTGGTAATCTGTTGGGCGTGACGGCGCAGGAGTTTCGTACCACATTATGGATTTCGCTGATCAGCTTTTGTATCGTGTTTTTCAAGCGCAAAGATTTTTTGTTGTATTGTTTTGACCCAATACAGGCAAAAGTGGTGGGAATTTCAGTCAGAACCTTACATTATCTGCTACTGATTCTACTGGCACTGACTATCATCAGCGCAATGCAGGTGGTCGGAGTGATTTTGGTGGTGGCACTGTTGATTGCGCCAGGAATCACCGCATTTTGTTTGACCAAACGTTTTCAAACCATGCTGTGGATTGCGATCGGTGTGTCGATTTTTTCTACTTTGTTCGGGGTGATCCTCAGTTACCACTTAGATTCAGCCACCGGCCCGACCATTGTGCTAATGCAATCCGGCTGTTTTATTGCGGCACTGCTGCTCGGAGCGTGGCGCAATCGACGGCAGAAAATTGGTGCGGCAGCTGATCTTAAACAATCGATCAGCTGATGGCAAAGCTATCGAAGCATTTGTCGCCCAGGTATGCCTCGACCAACACTTTCTCAACCCGTGCTGAGCGTGGACCTTGTTGTAACCAATGATAAAGTGCGGTCACTTGGCTTTCATCGCCGCTCGCAATCACCAGAACACTGCCATCGGACAGATTGCGTACCGTGCCGTTTAAGCCCAATTCTGTGGCTTTGCGCCAAGTAAAATAACGAAAGCCGACCCCTTGTACAACGCCATAAACATTAAATTGTCGTTGAATAATCATACTTGCCTCTCGAATTTGGATAAAAATCGTAACTGACTATTTTATTTTATAATGTTTTCGCTTAGGATAGGCAAAACTATTTGGTTTTTGTGAGGCATCCGGCATTTGCTGCGATGTTGACTGATTTTTCTGATGATTGAGGAAGTAAAATGAAATTAACTCGTTTAGTGATTGGTGCGGCTGCGGTGTTGACCGGTTTAAGTGCGGTAGCGGCTGAAATTAGTACTTCGTCTAACCTGACACTGTTGGCGATTGACGGACAAAAAGCCAGTGGCGGTTTATTAAAACAAAATAAAAATGTCACAGTCTCCGATAATGAGGTTCACCAAGTGGTGGTGCAGGTCAGCGAAATCATCCGCTCCGGCTCTGACCGTCGTTTATTTGAATCTTCCCCGATTGTCGTTAAATTTAATGCCGGTAGCGGTAATATTATGATCAATGCAGACAGCATCGGCGATGAAAACGGAGCAGAGAAATTTGCTAAAAACCCGGTGATCAAAGTCAGCAGTAACGGACAGGCAATTGATAGCCAGCAAGAAGCCCTTGCTCAAGAAGGTTTCTTCCCGGGTAGAAATTTAGCCGATGATTTGTCTGCTTACAACAGCAGTGGTGCAAAAGCTGCCGTTGCCGGATTTGCTACCGCCAGCATGCCGGTCGCGATGGGCATGGCAAATGTGGGTAAAGCACAAAAAGGCAAAGTGACGGTACAAGGTGAAAATGTGGCGGAACAACAGTTGCAATACTGGTTCCAACAAGCGGACAAGGAAACACAACAACGCTTCTTGAATTGGGCAAAAAAACAGTAACCCGCTTAAATGAGAGATCAAAAAGTGAGCTTAGCTCGCTTTTTTACTTTCATGTTTTATTGTTAAAAGTAGCGACTCAAGTTTTTGCTAAAAGTTTCGTGTTGGAACTAGGGAGAAAAACCTATGCAAACTATTCCCCGCCATTTGCCACAAAACAAAAATGTTGCGTTGGTTGCGCATGACCACTGCAAACAAACGTTGGTTGAGTGGTGTATTAAAAACCGCACTTTGTTGGCACAACATAAATTGTACGGCACCGGCACCACTGGCAATTTAATCGAGCAAAAGAGCGGTTTGCAGGTCAACAGCTTGCTGAGTGGACCGATGGGCGGCGATCAACAGCTCGGTGCGATGATTGCCGAAGGGCGAATCGATCTGTTGATTTTCTTTTGGGATCCGATGAATGCCGTGCCACATGATCCGGACGTGAAAGCGTTGTTGCGTATTTCAACGGTGTGGAATATTCCCGTTGCGATGAATCCGGCAACCGCCGATTTTTTGATTAGCTCACCGCACTTTAATCAAGAGATAGCTATTGATATTCCAGACTATGCTGATTATTTAGCGCAGCGATTGAAATAGGCTCACCATGAATTTAGCCCTGAATATTTTTAATTTTGTGTTTTTTGGTTTTGCCACGGTTATCGGCTGGTTGTTTGCTACCATTGTCAGCGTATTGTTGATTGTCACCTTGCCCTACAGCCGAAGTTGCTGGGAAATCACTAAAATGTCGTTAGCGCCGTTCGGTAATGAAATTGTGCATATCAAATATTTGCAGCCAACCAGTGCGATCGGCAACGGTATCGGCAGTGTGCTGAATATTGTATGGTTCGTCTGTTTCGGCTGGTGGCTGTGTTTGTTGCATATTGTCACCGGCATTAGCCAATGTTTGACGATTATTGGTATCCCAAGTGGGATTGCCCATTTTAAACTGGCGGGGATCGCTCTGTTTCCAGTCGGGCAGCGAGTCGTACCGAGTGATGTGGCGCAAGCCGCAAAAGCAGAGCAGATTCGCCGCCAATTTGAAAATCGCAGTGAATAAATGGCCACAGCGATAATGAGTCCAACGTGAACAAAATTCATTGGCTGAACAGTCATCTTATTGCGGTTATTCCGGTATTTATTGCGGTTAATTTGGCGGCGATGTTGGTTTATAGTCTCAATATTTCGGCGGTAGCAATGCCGTTCGTGTTGGGCATCATTGCAGCAGGGTTGGTCGATTTGGATCACGGCTTAAGCGGCAAAATCAAAAATATTCTGATCACAATTGTAGCGTTTACTATTTCGGCGTTTGGTGCGCAGATTTCGTTAAATAATCCACTGTATTTTGCCCTGATGATGACACTGTTCACTTTTGTGTTCACGATGATGGGCGCACTCGGACAGCGTTACAGTACCATTGCTTTCGGCACGTTGATTGTGGCGCTATATACCTCATTAACCTATCTGCCGCAAACCCAGTGGTACATCAATCCGGTGATGATTGTGTGCGGTACGTTGTTGTACAGCGTCTCTTCGGTGCTGACGTATCTGTTTTTTCCGCGCTATAAAGTTGATGAATATTTGGCGAATGCCTATTTGGCACTGGCGGATTATCTGGACGGCAAGTCTAAGTTTTTTGACCCCGACGAAGCGGAAAGTGCGGAGCCGCTGCAACTGGAACTTTCCGGCTTGAACAGTCGAGTGATCGATGCTTTCAATCTGTGCCGTCAATCACTGTTTTATCGCCTGGGCGGACAGCATCGCCATTCGAAAACCAGTCGGTTGATTCGCTATTATTACGCCGCACAAGACATTCACGAGCGTGCCAGCTCTTCACATTTTGACTATCGCAAACTGGTGAAGAAGCTGCAAAACAGCGATTTAATTTTTCGTATTCAACGTTTGTTAGAACTGCAAGCCGACGATTGCCGTGATATTGCACAGGCCATTTTGCAGCGTAAAGCTTACCAGCCGAAACAACGTTTACAACGTGCAGCAGAAGGGATTGACGCCTCTTTCAGTTATTTTATCGAACATTCGCCCAACAGCTCGCAGCTTGAAAATTTAAGAACCGTGATCGGCAATTTAAAAAGTATTTTATGGCAGCTGCTGTTCTTGGGCAAAGAAAGTAACGAAATTCAAGATTCGTTCAGCCGTATTATCACCACCAATCGCATTCGCGGTTTGCGTGAAATCGCTGCTGCTATCCACAGTCATTTAACCTTGCAATCGCCACTGTTTCGTCATGCGGTACGATTGTCGTTAGTGGTGTTGGCATGCTGTACAATTGCCAATGCTTTAGCTTTAGAACGTGGTTATTGGGTGTTATTGACGGCGATTTTTGTGTGTCAGCCAAACTATTCAGCAACCAAAAAACGCCTGCGCGAACGGATTTTGGGCACCTTGGTCGGCGTGTTTCTCGGCTCGTTATTACCCTATTTTATGGCGACATTAGAGGCCAAATTGGGATTGTTGGTGATTACCAGTACGCTGTTTTTCTATTTTAAAAATAAAAATTACAGTTTCTCGACCTGTTTTATCACCATTCAAGTGCTGATCTGTTTTGATATCAGTGGCTTCGATATTTATGGTGCGATGTGGCCACGAGTGATGGATACCTTCGTCGGGGCGGTGTTGGCGTGGTGGGCAGTGTCCTATCTATGGCCGGATTGGAAATACATGAAAATCGGCAAGATTATTCACCGCAGCATTCAAAATAACGCCCGCTATCTGCTGTATATTATGGCACAGTTGCAATTTGGTGAAAAAAATCATGTCAATTATCGGATTGTACGCTTGGCGGCACATGAAAGTGCGGCAGAGCTGAACACGCTGATCGGCAATATGAACAGCGAGCCGCAGAAATATCAACGTTATTTAGCCAATGCTTTTCAGTTGCTCAAACAGAATTACTGCCTGCTGGGTTATATCTCGGCGCTGGGGGCGTTTCGTCATTCGATGGGGAAACATGGCGATGATAAATATTTTTTGACCGCACTTTATCCGGCAGCAAGGGAATTTATTACAATTTTACAACAGCTAGATCACCTGCCGCAGGCGCAGTTTGACCAGAAAATCATGAGCATTTCCAAACGCTTGGCCGTTGAAACTGATGAACACTTCAGCAGCCCTAGCCAATTGCAGCAAGATCGGGTGTTGCGTCAACAACTCAATATGATGACGCAACTGTTGCCAGGACTATATCAAACCGTGCATAAACAATTGAAATTAGAGCAGAGTATGCAAGATTAGCGTTTTAGTAGTAAGCGATTTAAGCGGGTTGTTCCTCTTCTAATTCATCCGCCATTGCCGCCAGCGCATCACGACATAGTTGCGCTGCTGCACGGTAGAAACCTTGATCGTGCGCTTCAACTTTGCCCAAAAATTTGCCGACCACCGGTAGTAAAAACTGTTCAAACAATGTTTGCTGTGCGCTAAGGGAAGCTGCATGATCTTCCAACCAAGAGGCGCTCAGCAGCAAATGCGCCACATGATCAGCGTTGTCTAGCTCAGGCATAGCGCGCAATTGGCGGAATTCAATAAATTGATTAAGTTGATCGCTATATGCAGAAATCTTGCAGCAAACGGCACCATTTTCACCGAACAGTTGGTGGTATTCAGTCGCAAGTTGCTGCGGCGCAACCGCACTTTGCAGTTGTTGCAAGGCTTTTTCGCTTTGGCTATCGGTGTCTAACGCCCAAAGTGCGGTCAGGCTGCCTTGTTGCAGCCAGTTGAAAATTGGCGCCAGCACTTCGTCTTGTGGTGGGCGGTAAAACAGATTGCCAAACAGGCGGCAAAGCATCGAAAAATCGTTAAGTGGAGTATTTGTTGCCATAAATTGTACCAATAGGTTTATACAAGGTTAAATTTCAGTACAATGCTACCACAAAAGCAGTCGGAAATAAGGAAACGGATTATGAAATATATCGGCGCACATGTCAGTGCCAGTGGCGGGGTAGAAAATGCAGTTGCCAATGCGCTGGCAATTGGGGCGAATGCGTTTGCATTATTTACCAAAAATCAACGGCAATGGCTGGCGAAGCCGTTGAGTGAAAGCAGCATCAAACAGTTTAAAACGGCGCTGCAACGGGCGGCGATCAATCCAAAACATATTTTGCCGCACGACAGCTATTTGATTAATTTGGGGCATCCGGAGCCGGAAGCGCTGCAAAAATCCCGTACCGCCTTTATCGATGAAATGCAGCGTTGTCAGCAGCTGGGACTATCATTGCTGAATTTTCATCCGGGTAGCCATTTGCGCAAAATTTCAGAGCCGGATTGCATTGCGATCATCGCTGAATCTATCAATATTGCCCAACAACAGGTGCCGAATGTGGTGGCGGTGATTGAAAATACCGCCGGGCAAGGTTCGAATATCGGTTATCGTTTTGAACATTTGGCGGCGATTATCGAACAAGTGGCAGATAAAAGCCGAGTCGGGGTTTGCCTGGATACTTGTCATACTTTTTCTGCCGGATACGATATTTCTACGCCAGCAGGCTGTGAACAGGTATTCTCTGAGTTTGCTGACATTGTGGGTTTTCATTATTTGAAGGGCATGCACCTTAACGGCTCGAAAACCGCACTTGGCAGCCGAGTTGACCGCCATGATTGTCTGCGCGGCGGCACAATCGGCACTGCAGTTTTTGAATATATTATGCAGCACCCTGAATTTGATGATATGCCGCTGATTTTGGAAACGATTGAACCGGAAAATTGGGCAGATGAAATTCGTTGGTTACGTAGTTTGGCAGCGTGATATTGAATAGCAGCTTAGTGATTGCCTGATTTTTTGAATCATTTTTTGAAGTGCGTCAAAAAAATAGTGTAAAACAGAAGAAAAAACAATGTTTCGCTGGATAAAGGCGGCACCCTCCCGTAAAATCAAAACGTTTTGGTTTTCCTAATTTTAACTTTTAAAGCATATTATGATGTTACGCAAAATACTTTTAATTTTGGCAATAGCCACGGTAACGGCATGTAGCAATAGCGGATCACACATGAGTTCTCAAGCGCAAGAAGGGCGAATTCGCACCAACTTGCCGGAAAATATCGGTAATGGGGTCACGTTGGATCAGTTTGCTAAGCTGCATGATTTTTATAACAATTGGCAAGGTGTACGCTATCGCATGGGCGGTACCACCAAACAAGGCATTGATTGTTCTGCCTTTGTGTTGAATGCATTTGATCGTGCTTTCGGTATGTCGATGCCACGCAGCACCGCTGAACAGCGACACGTCGGTAGTAAAATTAATAAAAGCGAATTGGAATTCGGCGACTTGGTTTTTTTTCGCAAGAATAATCATGTCGGAATTTATATTGGCAATAATCAGTTTATCCACGCCAGCACTAGCCAAGGGGTAACCACCAGTTCTTTATCCGAAAATTACTGGGCGAGAAATTACACCCAGTCACGTCGCGTTATTCATTAAAGCGTGCAATGGCTAAAAAATGACAAGTGCGGTTGTAGCAACTCCGATTCTCGGTTTTGACCATGTTGCGATCATTGTTGCCGATTATTTGCGCTCCAAACAGTTTTATTGTGAGATCTTGGGTGCGCGCATTCTGGCAGAAAGTTACCGTGCCGAACGGCAAAGCTACAAATTAGATTTGACGTTTGCCGACGGCAGCCAGATTGAATTATTCTCTTTCCCCGAACCGCCAGCGCGCGTCAGCCGGCCAGAAGCTTGCGGCTTAAGACATTTGGCGTTTAAGGTCGACAATATCCAAAGTGCGGTCGAATATTTAGCACAACATCAAATAAAATGCGAACCGATTCGCATCGATCCGCGGACCGGCAAACAATTCACCTTCTTTCAAGATCCAGACGGCTTGCCGTTGGAGTTTTATAGTTTATAAGGCGAAGGCGAAAATTATCCGCCTTTTGGCTAATCTTATAGTTAATTTTGTTGCTTAAATTCGGCAATCCGTTGTAAATGTTGCGAGATTTTTTTGAATTTATGGCTCTCTTTGTCGTCCCAGACGATTTGATAGAACCGCGACAGGGTATCGGCGCTGCGTTGTGAGTCTAGAATACCGTCTTCAGTTGAAAGAAAGACTAAGCACTTGCCTTTATTTTTTTCACGGAAGTTGCTGACGCATTTGGTGGCGATGTCTTGGTACTCTTCCGGACGGTCGATTTTGCCGCTCATATTCTCATATGGAAATAGATTTGGATTGAAAATCGCTTGCTTGATGCCGCACAGAAAACCGATCCGTTCTGCCCAGTAGCCACCCAGTCCGACACCACAGATCAGCGGCATGGGATCTTTGCTTTCGCTCACTAGTTTATGCACTTCATTCAACAAGTGCTGCATATCGTGGCGTGGGTGCAGCGTGCTGTAGTTGACGAAACGGACATCCGAGTCGATAAACTTGAGCTGCATAATTTTTTCATAGTTACCGGGGCTGGTGGAGTCGAAACCGTGCAGATAAATAATCATGTGTTGTTTCCTATAAAAGTTTGGTCAGGTGCGATAACCTTAAACAATTTATGTGTATCAGGCAACTCTATTCCCAATAAAATCATGTTAAGTAAGGTCAGAACGTATCAATTTTTCTAAATAGATAATCATCTGTAACGCAATATCGATTTTGCTGGTTTTTTCGATTAATTCCAAGCCTGGACTGGCGTTGACTTCTAAGATCAGCGGCCCGTGATTGGAGCGGATAATATCCACGCCGGCAACTTCTAAACCTAAAATCTGCGCGGCTTTCAGGGCAATGGCTTTTTCTTCGGCACTCAGTGGAATTAACTGTGCTTGCCCACCACGGTGGGCATTGGCACGAAATTCACCGTTTTGTCCGCTGCGCTGCATGCTGGCGACAATTTTGTCACCGACCACAAAACAACGGATATCTGAGCCATTGGCTTCACCGATAAAATCTTGCAATAACGAGGCAATATTGGCTTGTTTTAAGGTCTCTAAAATGCTGACCGCACTTTGTCTTTTTTCCGCTAACATCACGCCGATTCCTTGCGAACCAGACAGGGTTTTCAAAATGGTCGGGGAGCGAATCTGATCGACCGCATACTTGGCATCAAATTCGTTGCCGCACAGCGCACTGGCAGGAACCGCAATATTTTGTTGCTGCAACAGCATTAAGCTGTGCCATTTATCACGCGCATTCAAAAACGCTTGTGAACCGTTTAGGCAAGGCACTTTCAAGGCTTCGAAATGGCGCAACAGCGCACAACCCATGGCGGTACTCGTGGAGCCAAAACGTGGGATCACCGCATCATAGTGCGGCAATAAATAAGGGGCTTGATCAAACCGCACTTGATAATAAATTTTGAACTGTCCGGGTTGGCTTTGATCCAACTTTAATAGACAGCGGTTCGGATCGATAATATCCAAAGTGTGGCCACACGTTGTGGCGGCTTCCAGCAGTCTCTGACAACTGTATAAACGCGGTTCACGGCAAAGCATTAACAATTTCATAAAATCGCCTTATCTCTTATTTTTTGGCATAACCTTGTTGTTGCAAATAAGCCAACACGTGCGGGCGCACCGGCTTATTCAGGCTTTTAATCACATTACCTGACCAATTCATCTCAATTTGGTTGCGCTGCCAGTAGTAGTCCGCCACGTTTTGATCATACTGCTGTAAAATTTGTGGATCCAAACTGCGATATTGATTTTCACTGACTAAAACCTCAAGCGGCAGACGCGGTTTTTGCGGCGGATCTTGTGCCGGATAGCCTAAGCACAGCCCCATCAGCGGAATCACATGTTGCGGTAAACCCAATAATTCACCGACTTCGGCGATGTTATTACGCAGTGCGCCGATATACACCCCACCGATCCCCAGAGATTCCGCACTGAGCAGTAAATTTTGTGCCATAATGCCGCTATCGACACAGCCGATCATCAACACTTCGGTATAATCGGTTTGTGCTTGTGGCAAAATTTGGTGATGGCGCTGAAAATCGATGCAGAACACCAGAAATTCTGCAGCATCAACAACATACTGTTGATCAGAAGCGTAGTGTTTCAGTTTTTCCCGCCGTGCGGTATCGGTTACCCGAATAATCGACACACATTGCAAATGGTTTGAGCTGGAGGCGGCACGGGCGCATTCGAACAAAGTTTGCAGCGTTTCTGCCGCAATCGGCTCTGGACTGAATTTGCGAATCGAACGATGCGAAAGTGCGGTTTGAATGGTTGAATTGATGGCGGCCATCGTGAAATCCCCGGTTGTCAATAAGTGTTGATATATTACACTAATCAAAGCGATGCAGAAAAATCTTTTCTGATTCGGCGCTCGATCGGATAGAATAAAGCTGATCTCATTTCATTTACTATTATCAGGAGTAAAATTATGTTTACTGTTATTTTTGGTCGTCCAGGTTGTCCGTATTGTGTGCGTGCAAAAGAGTTGGCGGAAAAATTGCAAAACAGCCGTGACGATTTTGAATATCGTTATGTGGATATCATTGCGGAAGGCATCAGCAAAGCGGATTTATCTAAATCAGTCGGCAAAGAGGTGCAAACCGTGCCGCAAATTTTCGTCGATGAAAAACCAATCGGCGGCTGCACCGATTTTGAAGCTTTTGTGAAAGAAAAGTTTGGGGTCGTGGCATAAGCTTGACAACAAAACCACAACGCTTTGTGTTTGCCGCACAAAGCGTTTTTTTATGCTATACTGCGCCCGAATTTTATAAGAGGAAAAATTATGGACCAAATGCCAAATTGCCCGCAGTGTAACGGGGAGTATGTTTATCATGATACCATTCACTTTGTTTGCCCAGACTGTGGCAATGAGTGGAGTGGCGAAGAGGCTGCTCAAAGCAGTGATGAATTTATTGTTAAAGACAGCAACGGTAATCAGCTGCAAGACGGTGATTCTGTGATTTTAATCAAGGATTTGAAAGTCAAAGGCTCATCGCTGGTGTTAAAGAAAGGCAGCAAGGCGAAAAATATTCGTCTGGTCGATTCTGATCACAATGTTGATTGCAAGATTGACAGTGTTAGCTTGGCGCTGAAATCAGAGTTTTTGAAGAAAGCCTAACCGCACTTTGGCTTTTTCGATATAAATCTTTTTAAAACCGTTGTTTGTCTTGGAAAACAACGGTTTTTTTATGTTAAAGGTAAAGTGCCATCACCAGCGCATCTTCACGCTTGCCGTCGGCAGTCGGATAATAATTTTTCCGTTGTGTCACCAGATTAAAACCCAGTCGATCATACAATTTTTGTGCCGCCACATTGGATTGGCGTACTTCCAGCCAAAGGGTCAGCACCGCACGTTGGCGCAGTTCGGCAATCAGTTGTTGTAGCAATTGCTCACCTAAGCGCTGTTGTTGATATGCCGGATCAATGGCAATATTGAACAGCGTGGCTTCATCCAATACGGTTTGGCAGATGGCGAAGCCGATCAGTTGCTTATTTTTCAGTAGTTTTAAATTTAGATAGCGTTCGCCTTGATTATTCAGCAATGTGCCTTTTGACCACGGTGTTAGATGCGCCAGTTGTTCGATTTGATAGACACGTTCGAAATCAGTGGGCTGTAGCGACAGAATTTCAATCATCGTACATCGCCTTGTAGTTGAAATTGTTGTAGTTGCTGCCACAGTTGGCGTTTTGCCTGTGGGCTTTGTTGTAAAATTTGCCAGCCGTCTGAGGTGATCTGCGGCATCGCTTGCAAGGCAGCTTGGGCAGTATTGCTCAGGCTTTGGTTTACATTCAGCGGCTCGCCGACAAACCACAGTGCAATAGGGTGTGAGAGTTTTAAGCGGGCAAGTTGTTCGTGGTTTAGCAGCACACATTGTTGCGCTTGGATGCCTAAGGCACGGTAAATGTCTTGCAAAAATTCACTCGCGGTTGTTGTTTGATCGCTGATAATCAATAAGCTCACCGATTCGCCGACAGTAATCGACGAGGCGCCTTGCAAGGTCTGTGGACGGCGCAGCGTCCATTGTTCGATGCCCATTTGCTGTAATAACAGTGCGCGGCGTTGCGGCAAAAAAGGCTGTTCAGAAAAAGACATGGCGATCCTCAATCATTTATGCCGATAATGGCAAAGATAGATAAAAAAGCAGCTAAAAACGTATTATAATAGCCGACAATTTTAACCAATAACCTGCGGGATTTATAGTGTGATTTCAGTCGAAAGCCAAGTTTTACAACGCCATTTGCCATTTTTTGCCGAGAAATCGGTTTTATTTGCCGGCAGTCTTAATGATGATTTTCCGGCTCAATTAACTCAAAGCCGCTCGGTGCAAGTGGTCAGCAGCTATTATGACTATGTGCGGCGTGTGCAAAGTGCGGTTGCGGCGGAGTTTAGTATTGAGCCTGCCCATCGTGCTGAAGTGATTGTCTATTATTGGGGAAAAAACAAACAAGAAAGCGCTTTTCAGCTGACGCAACTGCTGTCTTTGGCACAGGTCGGGCAAGAGGTGTTGGTGATCGGTGAAAACCGTAGCGGTGTGCGTTCGGTGGAAAAAATGTTACAGCCGCTGGGCAATATTCACAAAATTGATTCGGCGCGGCGTTGTGGCTTATACCATTTTCAATTACAAAATGTGCCGGAATTTAATCTGCAACGCTACTGGAAAAGCTATCAGCGTGCGGATTTGGCAGGGTTAACGGTTTACAGTCTACCGGGTGTGTTTAGCGCTGCGGAACTGGATATGGGAACCGCACTTTTACTTTCTACCTTAGATCAACCAGTGTCTGGGCGGGTGCTGGATTTGGGATGTGGTGTAGGGGTGATCGGCGCATATCTGAAACAGCAAAATCCGGAAATTGAGTTGGTGATGAGCGATATTCATGCAATGGCGTTAGCTTCTGCTAACCGCACTTTGCAACAAAATGGTTTGGTGGGCGAAGTGGTTGCCAGTGATGTGTTTTCTGATCTGCAAGGCAAATTTGATTTGATTATTTCTAATCCACCGTTCCATGACGGAGTTGACACCGCATATCGTGCAGCACAGACATTGATCGCACAGGCGAAGTGGTTCTTAACGCAAGGTGGTGAGTTGCGGATTGTGGCGAATGCGTTTTTGCCGTATCCGGAGCTGCTCGACCGAGCCTTTGGTGAGCACCGCGTGCTAGCTAAGAACAATAAATTCAAAGTCTATTCGGTTTATGCCTGATTCGCTGAGTGTCTTTGTTCTAAAGTTTTGTTATAATTTATGAAATTTTTTAAAGGATTGCATTATGAATAGCACGTCAAACGCCACGACGCAGCAAACTCCGCTTATCATCGCTATTGCCGGTGCTTCGGCCTCCGGCAAGAGTTTAATCGCTTCGACCATTCATAAAGAGCTGTGTGAAGAGGTAGGCGGCACTGATATCGGAATTATTTCGGAAGATTCTTACTACAAAGATCAAAGCCATCTGTCGTTTGAGCAGCGCATCGAAACCAACTACGATCACCCAAGTTCGATGGATCATGATTTGTTGGTGTCGCATTTGCAGCAACTGAAGCGTGGTGAGACGATTCAAGTGCCGGAATACAGCTATGTAGAGCATACTCGTACCGCTAACAGTCGTGAATTTAAACCGCGTAGGGTAATTATTTTGGAAGGGATTTTGCTGTTGACTGATGAGCGGTTACGCAATGAATTAAACGCTTCGATTTTTGTTGACGCACCTTTGGATATCTGTTTTATCCGCCGTTTGCAACGTGATATGCAGGAGCGTGGTCGTAGTTTGGAGTCAGTGGTTTCGCAATATCGTAAAACCGTGCGTCCGATGTTTTTGCAGTTTATCCAGCCATCAAAACAGTTCGCTGATATTATTGTACCGCGTGGAGGAAAAAACCGAATTGCAATCAATATTTTAAAAGCGCAAATTTTACAAATGCTGAAGCAGAAATAGAGAGAGTAGCTGATGAGATTATGTGATCACGATATCGAACGTTATTTAGATCAAGGTATTATTGCCCTTGAGCCGCGCCCAGAAAATGACAAAATCAATGGTGCAACAGTGGATGTGCGTTTGGGCAATTCGTTTCGGGTTTTCCGTGAATACAGCGCGCCTTACATTGATTTGAGCGGTCCGAAAGAAGAAGTGAGTGCTCAGTTGGATTGTGTGATGAGCGATGAAATTTTGCTGAAAGATGATGAAGCATTTTTTCTACATCCGGGCGTTCTGGCATTGGCGACTACCTACGAATCGGTCAAGTTGCCTGCAAATGTGATCGGCTGGTTGGACGGGCGTTCGTCGTTGGCACGGTTGGGATTGATGGTGCACGTGACCGCACACCGAATTGATCCGGGTTGGGAAGGTAAAATCGTATTAGAGTTTTTTAATTCCGGTAAACTGCCATTGGCATTACGCCCGAAAATGACTATTGGTGCACTCAGTTTTGAGGTGTTGAGCGGCGATGCGGCTAGGCCATACAACCGCCGTAGCAATGCGAAATACAAAAATCAGCAAGGTGCGGTGGCAAGCCGTATTAACGAGGATTAGTTGTTGATGTGGAACAAGCGAGTGTTATATCCCATCGTTGTGGGAGTTGTGGCACTTGCTGTGTTTTTTTTATATCAGCTTCATCAATTGCAAGATCGATTTAAAACCTGGTTACCCCAAGTGCTGCCCGGACTACAGATCGCTGATGCCCGTTTCGCCTATTTCCCGTCTCCAACCCTTGCATTGTCGCAACTTGATTATCAAGCACCCGGCTGGAATTTTTCCGCACAGCAGGCCATTGCACGTTTTAGTTGGTTTTCGTTATTCAGCCTATCACCACAGATTAAACAGATCGAGCTGTACGGTGGAACAATTGCACCGTTAAATCTGAACATTGTTTCTCTCAGCCTGGATAATATTGATCAACACTATAATCTCGCCGAGCTGAGCCTGACTGCAGCGAGTGTAGAAAACAACCGTTTACATTTAACCGCACTTGCACAACGCTTTGCCAATGGCGTGGCGCTGCACCAACTGCAATTGAATGGTGAGATGGTGCATGGCTATTTTTTGAATAATCGCAACATCGCGCTGAGCGCAGAAAAACTGTCGTTATCGCAGCAGCAAAACCTTTGGCAAATGGTGCTGCAACAGGGCTTGTTGAATCAGTTACCGCTTGAAAGTGCGGTATTGCATTACACACCAGATAATATTTCAGATAACAATGACCCCAAACCGCACTTTACCCTGCAATTGCAGCAAGATAGCGGTATTTTAGAGGTTAATGGTCAGCAGCGAGCGCAGGGCAATTTTTTAGCGCTACAAGGCAAACAGCTGTCGCTCTCACCACTGCTGGCGTTTTTGCAACTGCCGGTGGTGTTGAGTGGAATCAGTGATTTCAGTGGTAATGTGTGGTTTAGTGATGGCGTTTTAACCAATGGTGATTTAACGTTAAATATCAGCCAAGCTGAATTAAACGGTTTGAATCTGCTGGGTTTGATCAGTCAATATTTTCCGATTCGACAAGGGGCAAAAAAATATGCCGATCGTATCGTGACCCCGTTTGATCAGGTTAGTGCGGCGTTAAGCTGGAATCAACAAATCTTGAGCCTGAATAAGCTGTCGGCACAAGGCAAAGATCTCCATTTAAGTGGTAGCGGTGAGATGAATTTAACCGATTTTAACTGTCGTTTTGAATTAAGATTGTCGCCAAATATCGTTGGCTATTCGCAATATCAACTGCCGGTCAGGCTATTTGGTCCTTGTCGCTCACCGCAATATCAGGTGAAGGTTGATAAACGATTAGAAAATCAATTAAAAGATCTGTTGCGTGAAAAATTACGCGAACGCAGCGAATAAAAAACCGCACTTTATGCCGGAATTCACTTTCAAAGCATAAAGTGCGGTTGTTATTTGTGGCTACATGTTTTGGTTACATTGCACCGATCCAGTTTGGCAATGCCAATGAGATGGTCGGAATGTAAGTAACGGCAATCAGGAAGCCTAGCATCAGCAATAACCACGGGCTAGCCGCTTTGATGACTTGCGGCAGTGACAAATTGGTGATGGCGGAAGAGACGAACAGATTGAGCCCCACCGGTGGCGTGATCATACCGATTTCCATATTGACTACCATGATAATCCCCAAATGAATCGGATCAATGCCTAATTGCATCGCAATTGGGAACAGAATTGGCACTAAGATTAAGATGATGGCTGACGGTTCCATAAAGGCACCGGCAATCAGCAGAATAATATTCACCACAATCAGGAATTGCCACGGTTGCAGCTCCATCGCCACCACTAACGAGGTCAGGTGTTGCGGAATTTGTTCGGTGGTCAACACATGGGCGAACAACATGGCGTTGGCGATGATAAACATCAACATGATGCTTAGTTTACCCGCTTCCAATAACACTTTCGGGCACTCTTTCAGCTTGATGTCTTTATAGACAAACACCGCGACAACGAACGAATAAACAGCGGCAACGGCGGCAGCTTCGGTCGGCGTGAATGCGCCGCTGTAAATACCGCCCAAAATAATCACCATCAGAATCAATCCCCACAGGGCTTTTCTGGCGGCACTAAACCACTCTTTGACCGACGCCCTTGGCAATGCGGGCAGATTCTTGATGCGGGCAACGATGTAAATGGCGATCATCAAAATGCCACCAAGCAGCAGCCCCGGCACAACACCTGCCATAAACAGCCGTCCGACCGAGCTTTCGGTGGCAGCAGCATAGACTACCATCACGATTGACGGTGGGATCAGAATCCCTAAGGTTCCGGCATTACAGATAATCCCAGTGCCGAATTCAATCGGATAACCGGAACGCACCATGCCGGCAATTGCAATCGAGCCGACAGCAGCCACGGTTGCTGGGCTAGACCCAGAGAGTGCGGCAAACAACATACATGCTAGTACCGACGCAATCGCCAAGCCGCCACGAATATGTCCGACAGTAGCATTAGCAAAGTCGATGAGGCGACGAGCAACGCCGCCGGTGGTCATGAAAGCGCCTGCTAATAGGAAAAATGGAATGGCAAGCAAGGTGTAGTGTTCAGAGGTTTCGAATAATTTGATTGCAACCGAGCTGATTGAGTCTTGGCTGAATAAAATAATAATTAACGAGCCGGACAGACCTAGTGCCACGGCAATAGGCACGCCTATCAACATCAATGTAAACAGGCAAATAAACAGGAATACAACTGTCATAACGGCTCCTTATTATATCTCGGTTTCTTGTAATTTAATGGCGTCTTTGGCTTCGTCAGCCAAGCCCAAGCCGTTTTGTTGCCCTTTTAACAGGCGTACAAAAATTTCGATAAAGCGCATAAAAATCATCAGATAGCCAATTGGAATGATCAGCCCGATATGCCATAGCTGAATACCGAAGTGCTGCAAATCTTCGGCCCCGATTTTTGCTTGGAACATCGCTATGACCCATTCACTACTGGCATAGGCGATCAGCGCTGCGTAAATCAGACATGCCAAACAGGCAATGATACTGATTTTGCGTTGTGTCGGGGTGTTGAATTTTTTGACTAACGCATCAATACCGATATGCCCGGCGGTACGCACACCATAAGAGGCG
Source organism: Testudinibacter crocodili (assembly GCA_006228005.1). Classification (GTDB taxonomy): domain Bacteria; phylum Pseudomonadota; class Gammaproteobacteria; order Enterobacterales; family Pasteurellaceae; genus Chelonobacter. The sequence continues at coordinate 2,126 of VDHG01000054.1, read as the reverse complement.
CCAAAAAAGATTAGCATGGCAAAAAACAGTTTCGTCAGTGCAACGCTCCAGGTCATTTCTTGGGCGATCGTGATTGAGAAATTCGCAATCGGCAGAAATACTGACTCCAGCGACGGATAGGCATCAGCGAGATCGTAAAATGGGCTGTAAAGGTTATTAAATAGGACGTAAACGAAAGTGATCAAGGTCATCAATGCCAGTGACAGGGTGATCATGAACTCTTCCAGTTTTCCCCACAGAAAATTGAAGGCTTGCATAGCAGCTCCTTAAAACGTGAGCTTGAAAAGTGCGGTACTCAGACCGCACTTTGGGTTAATTATGGGTTATTGTTGGTTGGATGCTTCAGCAGCTTTGATCAAATCTGCACCGATCGAATCTTCAAATTTTTTCCAGACCGGGCGCATAGCTTCACGCCATTGTGATCTCTCTTCCGGCGTCAGGTAGATAATTTCAGAGGTTTTCGCATCAATGATTTTTTGTTTATCCGCGAGATTGAATTCGTGGGATTTTTTGTTCACTTCATCACTGACTTGATCCATGATTTCACTTAAACCGGCACGCAAATCAGGCGGCAAACCGTCCCAGAATTTGGTGTTGACAATCACCATGTAAGACAGCAAGCCATGATTCGATTCAGTGATATATTTTTGTACCTCATGAATTTTTTGTGAATAGATGTTGGAATATGGATTTTCCGCACCGTTGACAACACCGGTTTGTAAGCCTTGATACATTTCGCTGAACGACATTTTGCGTGGCACGGCATTCAGTTGTTTGAATTGCGCATCCAATACCTCGGAGTTTTGTACGCGGAATTTTAAGCCACGTGCATCTTTAGGTAATTTCAGTGCTTTGTTGGCAGACAGTTGTTTTAAATCGTTGTTCCAATAGCCTAAACCGGTGATGCCTTTGTCAGTCATGGTATTTAGCAAGCTTTTTCCAGCGTCACTTTTTTCAAAACGTTCAACCGCTTGGATATCGTCAAACAGGAATGGCAGATCGAATAACTGAATTTGCGGGGCATATTTATCAAATTTAGCCAACGACGGTGCCAACATTTGCACGTTATTTAACAGCAGCGCTTCCATCTCTTTGCCATCGCCATAGAGCGAGGAGTTTGGATAGACTTCTACTTTGACTTGATCTGGGTATTTTTCTTCTACCAGTTTTTTAAATAACAGTGCGCCTTGTCCTTTCGGTGTTTCATCAGCAACAACGTGCGAGAACTTGATTACGACAGGATCTGCTGCAAACGCATTGGCAGACAGCAGAATGCCTACTGCGCTGGCAGAAGAAAGAATTTTAAATAATGTGTGCGTCAATTTCATGGTGGGATCCTCGGTTAGGGTAACAGTCAATAAGTTAGGTTGATGGCGATAAGATTAGGCAAACTCTAAATTTTAGTAAATGTAATTTTTATCAAATGTTGATCTACTTCACATAAAATTAACATCTCCTTTACAGCAAACAACAACCATTGCGATTTGGTAGACTTTATAGTAACGTTATAATCACTTTGGTTATAATAAGAACGTTAGATTATTTAAGGAGATAATTATTTATGCGAAATTTTTCTCAAATTGAGACTTCAATCAAGCAGTGTGCGCAGTCAGAACCGGATTTACCATTGGAAAAAATTCTGCTTATCCGTTTATTATTGCATTCGAGCAGTGCCTATTTGGAACATCGCAACACATTATTAAAAAAATGGGAATTAAATGATACGCTGTTTATGGCATTGGTGGTGCTCTATACTCAGCCGGAGCATCGTATTCAGCCGTCGAAACTGAGTGATATTCTCGGTTCTTCCCGTACCAATGCAACGCGGATTTCTGATGAGCTGGTAGGCAGAGGCTGGATTGAGCGGGTTATAGATGAAGCGGATCGACGCAGTTTCTTATTGCGATTGACTGAAAAAGGAATTGGTTTTATTCGAGAACGCATGCCGCAACAATGGGAAAATATTCATCAAGTCTTTAGAGGAATTACGCCGGAAGAGATGCGACAATTGTCACTACTACTACATAAAGTGGTAGCAAATGTCGCTAGGCGTTAACTTCATCATTGAAATAAGGATATGATCTAATAAGCTTCAGCAGCAGATAAATTTTGGCATAGTAGACAAA
>VDHG01000053.1 GCA_006228005.1 Testudinibacter crocodili | reverse complement strand
TCTCCCACAAGGGGAGAAGTAATTCTTAAAATTTATACTGTACCACTATTTAAACAAGAGAACCGCCATGCCCTTTTTCGACACCCACACCCATTTTGATTATCTGATTCAGCAGTTGCAGCAGCCCGTGAGCGAAGCTGTGGCAGAAGCCAGTGCGGTTGGGGTGGAGAAAATCTTGATTGCTGCGGTCGTTGCAGAACAATTTGACAGCTTAACCGCACTTTGTGAACAAGCACCTGCACAGCTTTGTTATGGTTTGGGGCTGCATCCGCTGTATATTCAGCAGCACGAAGAGCAAGATTTAACGCAATTAAAAGTGCGGTTGAATGCAAAACCGCACTTATGCAAAGCTGTGGCGGAAATCGGTTTGGAAAGAGCGGTTGCTGAGTTGATCACGCCTGAAATTTGGCAAAAACAGTGCCATTTTCTCGAAACACAACTCTATCTGGCACGCGATTTCAATCTGCCGGTCAGCCTGCATTCGCGTCGCAGTCACGATCAACTTTATACTTTTTTAAAACGGATTTCATTGCCGAAAAAAGGTGTGGTGCACGGCTTTGCCGGCAGTTATCATCAAGCCAAACGCTTTGTCGATCTGGGCTATTTTATCGGTGTCGGCGGCACCATCAGCTACCCGCGCGCCAACAAAACCCGTGAAGCGATTCGACAATTGCCGTTGGACAGCCTGGTGTTGGAAACCGACAGCCCGGACATGCCGCTGCTTGGTTTTCAAGGACAGCCGAACCGCCCGCAACGGTTGCCGTTAGTGCTGCAAACCCTAAGCGAATTACGTAGTGAACCTACGGCACAAATTCAAGAAACTATTTGGCGCAACAGCCGCACACTTTTTGATTTCTAGATATAAATAAGCGAACTTATGCCACGTTATACACCGGATAATCCAAAGTGCGGTTAGTGTTTTGTTTTTATCGGTGTTATCATTCTGTTATGTCATCTCTATAACCCGATTAATTATGCGAATTCCACGAATTTATCACCCTGAATCCTTAACCGCACTTCACCACTGTGAGCTGAACGACGATGCGGTCAATCATGTTGCACGCGTGTTGCGCATGAATGTCGGGCAGCAACTTGAATTATTTGACGGCAGCAACCATATTTATCCGGCAACAATTAATGAAATCAGTAAAAAAACGGTCAAAGTGCGGTTAGACGGCGCAATTGAAGACGACCGAGAATCCAATCTCAATATTCATTTAGGGCAAGTGATCTCGCGTGGTGACCGCATGGAATTTACCATTCAAAAATCGGTGGAACTGGGTGTGAATATGATCACACCGCTCTGGTCGGAACGCTGCGGCGTGAAACTCGATGCGGATCGAATGGAGAAAAAAATTCAGCAGTGGCAAAAAATTGCGATTGCTGCCTGTGAACAGTGCGGACGTAATCGGGTTCCCAACATCCGCCCGTTGATGAAATTGACCGATTGGTGCGCCGAAACAAGCGAGATGCTGAAACTTAATCTGCACCCACGTGCTGAATGCGGCATTCGTCAACTCGGCAAAATTCCCGAAGCTGGGGTACGTCTGTTAATCGGTTCAGAAGGCGGTTTATCGGCAAGTGAAATCGCCATGACCGAACAGCAACAATTTCAATCGGTACTGCTCGGAAAGCGCGTGTTGCGCACCGAAACCGCTGCATTGGCGGCAATTACCGCCCTGCAAGTCTGTTTCGGCGATTTATCATAAGGAAAAAAATCATGATTAAACTCGGCATTGTGATGGATCCAATTCAATCCATCAATATCAAAAAAGATTCCAGTTTTGCGATGTTGGAACAGGCGCAAGCACGTGGTTATCAACTGTATTATATGGAAATGAATGATCTGTTTTTGCACAAAGGCGTAGCGAAAGCGCGAGTGCGAGAACTGAAAGTGCGGTATGACTATCAGGATTGGTTTGAATTTGTCAGCGAAACAACGCTCGAACTGGCAGAATTGGACGTGATCTTAATGCGCAAAGATCCGCCGTTTGACACTGAATTTATTTACGCGACTTATATCTTAGAACGGGCTGAGCAACAAGGTTGTTTAATCGTGAATAAACCGCAAAGTTTGCGTGACTGCAATGAAAAATTGTACACCGCCTGGTTTGCCGAGTTAACCCCGGAGACGTTGGTCACCCGTGATGCGGCACGAATTAAGGCATTTCATCAGCAACACGGCGATATTATTTTAAAACCGCTGGACGGCATGGGGGGCAGCTCCATTTTTCGGGTTAAACAAGACGACCCAAATCTGTCCGTGATTATCGAAACCTTGACCAAACTAGGGCAACAGTATTGTATGGCGCAAACTTATATCCCAGAAATTGTCAGCGGCGATAAACGGATTTTAGTGGTGGATGGCGAACCGGTACCCTACTGTTTGGCACGGATTCCACAAAAAGGCGAAACCCGTGGCAATTTGGCAGCCGGCGGCAGTGGCGAAGCACGTCCGTTGACTGACAGCGACTGGCTGATCGCAAAAACCGTTGCCCCTTATTTAAAACAAAAAGGGTTGATCTTTGTCGGTTTGGACGTAATCGGCGATAAACTGACCGAAATTAACGTCACCAGTCCAACCTGTATCCGTGAAATTGAAGCGGCATTTCCGCAAGTTTCAATCAGTGGCATGTTAATGGATGCGATTGAGCGACGTTTACAGGATCAGCCGTAAAAATACAGGACAATATGACAATGAAATTACAAGACCACTTTTTGCTGGCAATGCCAGGCATGGACGACCCTTTTTTCAAAAATGCGCTGATTTATATCTGTGAGCACAATAATGAAGGGGCAATGGGGATTATGTTGACCCAAGTGACCGACTTGAGCGTAGCGGAAATTATCGCCAAAATGAATTTTCTAATTGCCGATCAGCGCGAATATCGACAAGATGATATTGTGCTGATGGGCGGGCCGGTTAATCTCGAGCGCGGATTTATTTTACACAGTAAATGTATTCCGGCTTTTGAACACAGCTATGCAGTGTCCGATCACGTTTGGATGACCACTTCTGCCGACGTGCTGCAAACCATTGGTCGCGCCGATGCGCCGGAGAAATATCTGGTGGCGCTAGGCTGCTGCCGCTGGCGTGCAGAACAATTGGAGCAAGAGATTGCCGATAATGTCTGGTTGGTGCTGGAGTCCAATTCACGCTTGCTGTTTGACGTGCCTTACGATCGCCGCTGGCTGGAAGCCAACCGCACTTTGGGTTTCGAACCGACTCATTTGACCGCACTAGCAGGGCATGCCTAATGGGATTTACCGCACTTGCCTTTGATTTTGGGGTGAAAAGTATCGGCTGTGCTGTCGGGCAAAGCATCACCGGCACGGCACAAGCCCTTAATGCGTTTAAAGCTAACGACGGCATTCCCAACTGGGATTTGATTGGAAAATGCCTGAACGAATGGAAGCCGCAAGTCGTTATTGTCGGTTTGCCGCTGAATATGGACGGCACAGAACAAGACATTACCCAGCGTGCCAGAAAATTTTCACAACGAATTCACGGTCGATTTGGCATTCCGGTTGTGCTGCACGACGAACGCCTCAGCACCGTCGAAGCGCGCAGTGAACTCTTCTCCCGTCGCGGTTACAAAGCCTTAGAAAAAGGCAAAGTCGATTCGATCTCTGCTTGCATTATCTTAGAAAGTTGGTTTGAAACCCATAGCAGCGACGAAATAGCGTAATTATTAAAGTCAATAACCATCTATCTTCGTGGTATAAAATACTTTACATTAAAATTTGTGAGCTCAATCACAAATTTTAGTTTACTTATTTATCAAATAGATATATTAGCCATATAATCAAATCACTCCTTTTTTCCGCTTCGTTATTTCTTTACGTTATTATCTTCTCGGGTAAACTTTCGCCGTTTTATCTATTTTATTATAGATAAATGATATTTTAGGAAAATTCTATTGAGAGTTATTCTCAAATGCTATATTCTACGCCGCAAATTAGTAACATTGCGTTACTAATTTATAGCTTCTAATAATAATATTAAAAAATTGAGTATCTTGTATGACATTACGTTTTAAACATAAGGTGTATTACACCTTGTTGCCGCTGCTAGCATTGCCCCACCTGACCCATGCCGAAACGAACAACCAACACGAACAAAGCCTGCGCAACAGCGAACGAGAAATCAACCAGCAAATTGAGCGAAATCGTTACCAACAACTGCTCAAAACCAGTCAACAAACCAGCACGGTCACTGAACCAGAAACCGATTCCTTTTCTCAGGCATGCTTGCCCGTTAACGGACTGCAACTCACAGGTATCCACTTACTGGACGAAAAAGATCTCACAACTTTAACGCCAATTCCGGAAAATTGTATCAGTGACGCCAATGTCAACCGCTTGATCCGCGAATTGACCCAACGCTATTTGGATCGCGGCTATATTACCGCGCGAATGGTGTTTGCCCCGCTGGACGAAAACCGCACTTTGCGCCTGCACGCCGTTGAAGGAACCGTTGAAAGTATTGAATTTGAGCAGCACACCGCACTGAGCAGCGTGCAGAATGTTTTTCCTTCAATATTGGGGAAACCGTTGAATATTCGTGAGTTAGATCAAGGTTTAGATCAACTCAATCGCTTGCCTTCACAACAAATAAGTGTCGATATTTTGCCCGGCAAGCAGTTCGGTGGCTCCACGCTTGTGCTGAAAAACCATGCACTGGCACAGTCACCTTTCCGTTTTTATACCACCGTTGATAACCATGGCAAGAAAAACAGTGGTCGGCTCATTGGGCGAGTGGGATTCTCTTGGGATAATCTGACCAAGCACGCTGACTTTCTTTCACTGCACCACAGCCAAAATTTGGATCACCGTTCCAGTCGCTACAACCGCAGCTATAGCGGCTTGTATTTTATTCCCTACGGCTACTGGACTTTTAGTGCCTTTGCCGCCCGCTCCGATTCTGCGGTCAGTTTGCCGGTTTCCGGCGCCAAATATTATGGATCCAGTCGCCAATTTGGTTTGCGCTTAGATCGAGTACTATCACGTAATCAATTCCATATCAATACCTTGAGCCTGAGCCTAAGCCGTAAACAAAACAGTAATGTGCTGTTGGGTTATCGTAATCCCGATCAAAACTTGCGTTTGACGGTGTTGGATCTCTCTTTTGATCACCTGCGAATTTTAGACAACGGCACCTTGTCACTGAATCTGGGAATGCAACATGGTCTAGCGCTGTTCGGTGCTAGCCGCAGCAACAAGCAGCGGATTACTGAGCCACAGTTTACCAAATTTGGTTTGAGTGCCAGCTGGCAATATCCATTCTCTATTTTAGATCGGCAATTTCAACTGCAACACCGTTTTGCTGCGCAATATTCCAACGATCGTTTACCGTCGATGGAAACCTTTGATCTTACCGATAACAGTGCGCTGCGCGGTTTTGATCGCCTCAGTTTAAGCAGCGATAACGGGTGGTATTTACGCAATACTCTATCTTATCCGGCAGCCTATAAAGCGGTAAGTTTGACGCCCTTTATCGGGCTGGATACCGGACGAATTTTCAATCGCAATGCGCCAAATGCGTGGCAAAGTGCGGTTGGCACCAGCTTTGGGATTCACTTGTCTTACCGGCAATTGAGTGGATCTTTTTCTTTTGATCGCGGGTGGTTTGTTTCTTCACCTGAACGTCAAAATGAAAGCCAATTTTTAGGCAAAATAACAATAACTTTTTAATTATTACTAAAAATAATTTCTAATAGAGAGGGAATTCTGAATGAAATCATTTAAATTGTCATTTAAGGGCAAACTGAGCTGTACCTTGAGTATTGCGTTAATTACTGGTGCTGGCACAGCTGTTGCTGAAACGAATAACACCAGTATTTTCTTTATGAGTGGAATGGCGGCAATTGCCGCTCAAGCCAATGAACCGGTAGTTGCCGGTGGCAACTCTGCTCCGTCAGTCAGTAGCGCCAATAACGGTGCCACCGTGATTAATATTG
>VDHG01000052.1 GCA_006228005.1 Testudinibacter crocodili | reverse complement strand
GTAGGGGCGGATTGTATATCCGCCCAAACTGCGTTTTGTATTTCTCTGTTATTGATTAAGTGCTTAGACCGCACTTTGCAAACGAGCGGATATACAATCCGCCTCTACTTTGCCTTATCAAATATTTTGTCAATAAACCGGCTGCTTTTTTAAGCAGTCTTTTTGATCCGTGCCTTATTTTGTGGAGTATGATTTTTATGGCGAATCCCGCGTTACCTGACATCGGCAGCCCGATGTTTTATGGGATATTTTCTATTGTGGTCGTCATTATGTTGGCGATTGACTTGCTGAGTTTGAAAAAGAGCGGTGTACACAAGGTCAGCGTCAAAGAAGCCATGTGGTGGAGCGTAGTTTGGGTGACGATTTCCTGCCTATTTGCACTCTGGTTATACTTCGAACTGGCTGGCAATCCGGTTTACGGCAGCAAGTTCGCCGCTGAAAAAGTGATGGAATTTTTAACCGGCTATGTGTTGGAAAAATCCTTATCGGTAGATAATCTGTTTGTATTCTTAATGATTTTCAGCTATTTCAAAGTGCCTCCACAATATCAGCACAAAGTGTTGCTATACGGAGTGCTCGGTGCCATTATCATGCGTACGGTGATGATTGGCATTGGTGCCATTTTAATTCGTGAATATGAATGGATTTTATATATTTTCGGCGCTTTCTTAATCTATAGTGGGTTTAAAATCTTCACGTCAAAAGAAGAGGAAAACGGTGAAGATCTGGCGAAAAATGCTTTGCTCAACTGGTTACGCCGCCGCCTGCCACTAAGCCAACATTTCAACGGCGAGAAATTCTTTACTATTGAGAACGGTAAACGCCTATTCACGCCACTGGTGTTGGTGTTGATTATGGTGGAATTAAGCGACGTCGTGTTTGCCGTAGACAGCATTCCGGCGGTGTTTGCCGTCACCACCGATCCGTTTATCGTGCTGACCTCGAATATTTTCGCCATTCTTGGCTTGCGAGCGATGTACTTCGTGTTGGCAGACATTGCCGATCGTTTCGTTTATCTCAAATACGGTTTAGCAGTGATTTTGATCTTTATCGGAACAAAAATGCTGCTGGTGATGGCTGGGATCCATATGCCAATCGCACTATCGATGGCCATGGTATTCATGATTTTAATTGTATCGATTTTAGCTTCGCTCAGAAAAAAAGTACTTTAAATCCTTGTATAACAAAAAACCCACTAATCTGATCAATCTATAAAATTAGTGGGTTTATCATAAAAGCTACTGACTACAGTGAATCTGCGTTTTTCTTCAGGTAGCTGGCAACGCCTTCAGGGTTGTCTTTCATGCCTTCTTTGCCTTTTTCCCACTGCGCTGGGCAAACTTCACCGTGCTCCTCGTGGAATTGTAGTGCATCGACCATACGCAGCATTTCATCGATATTACGCCCCAGTGGCAAATCATTCACCACTTGATGGCGAACCACACCATGTTTGTCAATCAAGAAAGAGGCACGCAGTGCAACACCGGCTTCAGGATGTTCGATGCCGTAAGCTTTGGAAATATCGTGTTTCACATCAGCCACCATCGCATATTGCACTTCACCGATTCCGCCTTTTTCTGTCGAAGTCTTACGCCACGCATTGTGGGTAAATTGTGAATCGATCGATACACCGACGACTTCCACACCACGCGCTTGAAACTCTTTATAACGATGATCAAACGCGATCAATTCTGATGGACAAACAAAGGTGAAGTCCAAAGGCCAAAAAAATACCACAGTTGGTTTGCCGGAAATATGGCGTTTAAAGTTAAAATTATCGACAATTTCACCGCTTCCTAAGACAGCTGAGGCAGTAAAATCAGGGGCTTGACGGGTTACTAAAACCATAATTTCTCCTTAATAAATTATATCAAATATGAGTTTATATCCTATTTAGCCACGCTTTTCTAAAAAAGTGATACTTTTAAGCCAAGCTATTAGACTTTATCTAGTATAAACAAATAAAAGTTAAAAGTCGTGATCTATATCACACTATTTTTGTCATTGGTTAAAGCTATCTGATACAAAACTTGCTTAAACGGTTGATTCACCCTGTCATAACGATTATCTTATTTATCACCAGATACGAATAACCGCACTTTATGATCCAATATACAAGGATTTTTATGGCTGACTCCGATACACATTTTAAAACCGCAACACGATTGGTACACAGTGGCCGTCAATCCCGCTATACACAACAAGCGGTTAATCCCGTGATTCAACGGGCTTCATCCCTCATTTTTGACACGCTAAACGATAAAAAACAGGCGACGATCCGGCGCGCTAACGGCAGCCTGTTTTATGGACGGCGCGGCACCTTGACCCATTTTGCATTGCAAGACGCAATGTGTGATTTAGAGGGAGGTGCCGGTTGCTACCTCTTCCCTTGTGGTGCGGCGGCAGTGACCAACACCATTTTAGCGTTTGTAAAAAGCGGTGATCATCTACTGATGAGTGGAGCAGTTTATGAACCGACACAAGATTTTTGCAATCATGTGCTGAGCCGTTTCAAGGTCGAAACTAGCTACTATGATCCGCTGATCGGTGCTGAAATTGCCGCCTTGATACGCCCAAATACCCGAGTACTGTTCTTGGAATCACCAAGCTCACTGACGATGGAAGTGCCGGATATTCCAAGTATCGTCAGTGCTGCACGCACGATCAATCCTGAAATCGTGATTATCATTGATAACACCTGGAGTGGCGGTCTATTGTTCAAAGCATTACAGCAGGATATTGATATTTCGATCCAAGCCGGCACCAAATATCTGGTCGGACATTCCGATGCGATGATCGGCACCGCGGTTGCCAATGCCCGATGTTGGGATCAATTGCGTGAAAATGCTTATCTGATGGGGCAAATGGTTGATGCCGACACTGCATATGTCGCTGCTCGTGGGCTACGCACATTGGGAATCCGTCTAAAACAGCACCATGAAAGCAGCCTGAAAATTGCCGAATGGTTGGCACAACGGCAAGAAGTACGGACTGTTTTTCACCCGGCACTGCCGAGCTGCCCCGGTCATTCATTTTTTAAACGAGATTTCAGTGGCAGCAGCGGCTTGTTTTCGTTTGAATTAAAACAAAAACTGAATCAACCGCAATTGGAGGCTTTTTTTAATCATTTTCAGTTGTTTACCATGGCATATTCATGGGGTGGCTTCGAATCGCTGATTTTGCACAACCAACCGGAAGAGATTGCTAAAATTCGCCCGAATATCAGCCGCAAACTGGAAGGAACCTTAATTCGGGTGCATATCGGCTTAGAAGATTGTGACGATTTGATAGCTGATTTACAGGCAGGGTTCGAGCGAATTAACGCGCTGGCATAACAAAATCAGCCCGACCGCACTTTCAGTTTAAAAGTGCGGTCAGACGTTGGTTCAAATCACTGCTCGGGTTCAGCGCATTTCCGTTTTTGTTTTATCACTGCTGAACATGCTGGCGCTCAACGTTGATTTCAAACTTGTCAACAGCTCTTGATGAATTATACTCAAGCGAGGTTTTTCATCGGCTTGAAATGCCAGTGGGCGACAAAACTCCATGGTTTTAATCCCCAAACGAGCCGTCAACAAGCCGACACCCAGTCCTTGTGCCGCACGGGCGGAGAGTTTTGCCATCAGATCTTTTGACAGCCAATCCATACCGATGTCATGCACCAATTCAGTAGCGCCGGCAAATGCCATATTCAGCAACACCATGCGCAATAGTCGGATACGACTGAAATAGCCTAGTTCAATACCATACAGCGCAGCAATTTTATTGATTAACGCCAAATTACGCCACGCTACAAAAAACAGATCAACCACCGCCAACGGGCTGATACCGACCACAATTGCAGCTTCCGCCGCCCCTTTACTGACCAAACTGCGTGCTTGGCGATCCCGATCACTCAGCACATTTTGGCTGAACAGATAGCCTACCTCTTCGGCTGTGTGTACCTCACTGAGCTGTTTCTGCCATTGTTGCAAACGCAGATCATCTTTAGTCAGCTGCATGTTCTCGGCAATCTGTAAACAAAGCCGTTGCGCCTGTTCTCCGCTTTGCTGTGCTGCGCCAACCGCACTTTGTTGATACAGCGCTCTACTCTGCTGCTGCAAACGTAGTAAGCGTTTTAATTTAAACAAACGTCTAAATTCATTCCCCAGCGCAACCACACCTAAGATCACCACCGAAAACATGACGATAGCAAATGCGAAATGAATCCATTGATTCTGCTGCCAACTGTCCAACAGCCACTGCACCGATTGTGCCACTACTGCAATTAAAAACAGCCCGGCGGTTGCCATCAGGGCGGTTTTCCACCAACGTGGCTGCGGCGCTAAGTTGCGTTGAATTTGTTGTTCAAAGCCGGTTTCACTACCCAGTCCACTCAGGTTGTTCTCACTCTCGACGTCGTCAAAAATCTCATCGGTGGCAAACTCTTTCTTCTGTTGCAAATTCAGTTGCTCAGACTGTATTTGTCCGTCTTCAATTAACGGTTCAAAATATTTTTTGGTCATATCAACAACCCCTAATTAATCCAGTTTATCCGCCAGCAAAAATTGCAACACTGTATCCATTCTCAAGTGCGGTATTCGTTCGGATTCCAGTGGCAACGGCTCGAATTGGTCAAATTCAAAGCGATTTTGCTGCCAAAAATCAGCGTTTGGCAAACGTGACGGCACACTGCCCGGAAATAGCGTCACCGTTTGGTTATCTTTACTGCGAACCCCTTGCAGCGCCTTCACCATCTGTCCGTTATCTTTCACCGACACCGGCTTGGTTGCACGGATTGCAGCAATCGCGGTGTAATCATTTTTTACACCGGCAAAATTGACGTGCTGTCCGCCCTCTTGCACCAATTGCCGCATCAAACTGATTAAGTTCGGCAGTTGATCGACAGTGACATGATCGGCTTTGCTGGCAACAAACAGCAGCTTATCAATCTGCGGCGCAAACAAGCGATGCAGCAAAGTGCGGTTGCCGTAGTGAAAATTGCCGAATAGTTGCCGCAGGCTCTCCTTGGTTTCATTAAAAGCCTGCTGGCTATAATTCAACGGTGTCAGACAATCCGCCAAAATAATTTGGCGATCAAATTTGCTGAAGTATTTTTGATAAAAGCGTTTGACGATTTTTTCACGGTAATACTCGTAACGCTTTTGCAGCAGCGCAAAATAGCTGTCCTGACCGCCGTGTTGTTCTAACTGCTGCCATTGCTGCGGCGACAATTGGGTAAGCGGAAAGAATTGCAGTGCCGGCGCACCTTGATATTCTCCCGGTAGCACAAAATGCCCTGGTTGAATGAATTGCAGCCCCTGTGCTTTACATTCGAACAGATAATCAGTATAACTTTTCGCCAACCGTGCCAAAACTTCTTCATCGGCTTTGGCGCTTAAATCCAGTGCTGCCACTTGCTTCAGCCAGTTTTGCGCCAACTGTTGTCGCACACCGAAATCCAGTTTTTGCAAACTTTGTGACCACTGTTTAAACGAGGTTTCCAATAACGGCAAATCGAGTAGCCATTCGCCCGGATAATCAAAAATATCTAGATACAACGTACCTTCTTGTTTAAGATGGCGCAACAAGCCGTCGCTGCGGCGGAAACGAATCGCTAAACGGATTTCGCCCACGCCACGTGTTGAGGTCGGCCAAACGGGTGGCTGTTGTTTCAGGCACGCCAAATTGGCTTCGTAATCAAAGCGTGGAATACTCCAATTTTCTTGATCAACCCGCTTGACCGCCAGAATTTGTTTGTTGCGGGCAGGCGCAAACAATGGCAAGTGGCTGTTGTCATACTGATCAAGGGTTAAAAGTTGGTTGACCAGACTGGTGATAAACGCCGTTTTTCCGCTCTGGCTCAAGCCAGTGACAGCAAGACGCAAAGTGCGGTCAAAACCACGGTTCACCCAGTCGTTCAGTTCTCGTTTTACCGAATGTTGGATTGAAGCAAACATTAAATTAAACCTGTATTATCGTCATAGTTACGGCGTTGGGCGTTTAAAATCGCTCGAACGGGTGTAATTTTCCAACTGTCCGATACGGCGCGTCAACATCGTGAACTCCGTCTCTAAATCAACCAATTTTTGATTGGCACTCGCCCCTGCCTGCCAAGTTTTCTCTTTTAATGGTGTTTGATCGAACAGCGATTGGTACGGATCTTGCTGATAGTAGCTGTCGGGCACTTTGTCCAACACCAGCGCTGCGGCAACATAAGCAATCAACATCACAAAATAGCCGCCAAACAGAAACAGCAACACCGCAATCAGCCGCACCACCCACGTTTCCAAGCCGCTGGCTTTCGCCAGACCGACACACACGCCGGAGATGATACCTTGTTGTGGATAACGATAAATCATAATGTTCTCCTCTCGACCCTACTGCGACTTGCGCCAGTCCGGCTGCCGATAGTCCAGCAGCGCTTCCAATTGTTCAACCCGATGACGCAACGCTTTCGCCTGTTCGTTCAACTGTTGGATCTTAGCTTTATCTTCCATAGTCAACCCTACGCCGATTTGCTGTTTGCTTTTGTAGTGCATATACAGCCAAAACGGCAACACCAACAGGCAGAAAATAAATGCAGAAATTGATAACATCACAATTGTCCAAAACATAAATATTCTCCTTTTACAATCCGTTACAATATTAAATTATGCCTGACAATCAAATCGGCATAAAGAAAATAGCATTCTCCGACAAGATAAATTACAATTTAACTCTATTTTATTAAGCCAGTATTAAGACATGTCTTTATATAAAAAAGTGCGGTTCGGTTTTTTCAGCTTATTCCTCAACTTAGCAGCTTTCGGTTTGCTCAGTCACAACCTGTCGGCTGCGCCGCGTATTCCTGATGAACTGTTGAATAATGGTTTGATCTACTGCGCTCACTCTACAGGCTTCTCGTTTAATCCGCAAACAGTTGATGTCGGCACGAGTATGAATGTGGTGACGGAACAGATTTATAACAAGCTTTTCGATATAAAAAGTGATAAAAGCAAAAAAATCATTCCAGCCTTAGCAACCAGCTATCGCTTCTCAAGCGATCAAAAAACCTTGTGGATCAACCTGAGAAAAGGGGTGAAATTTCATCAAACAACTTGGTTTACGCCCAGCCGTGACCTGAATGCCGATGATGTGGTGTTTTCCCTGAACCGGGTATTAGGGCGGCTGTATTCCTATCCGACTCTGGAACAAGAACAGAGCCGGCAACAACATAATCCGCAATATCAAATCTATTACGATCTGGCACGCCAAAACCGCTATCCATATTTTGACAGCATTGATTTCAACGGCAAAATTGCCAACGTCAGCGCAGTTTCGCCCTATCAGGTGAAAATTGAATTGAATGCACCAGACTCCTCAATTTTAGATCATCTCGCTAGTCAATATGCGGTGATTCTGTCGCAAGAATATGCCTTGCAGCTGAGTGCCGATGACAATATTGCTCAGCTGGATACCCAACCGGTCGGCACCGGGGCTTATCAAGTCAGCGACTATTTTCGTAACCAATATGTCAGATTGCAGCGCAACGATAATTATTGGGGCAAAAAGAGCGGTATTAAAACCGTCGTGGTCGATCTGTCGAGCAGCCGCTCCGGTCGATTAGAAAAAATGTTGAATCAAGAATGCGATATCATGGCATTTCCTGAAGCCAGTCAGGTAGAAAACTTGCTCTCGGACAAACAGCGCTTTGACTCGATCTCAGTGGACGGCATGAATCTGGCTTTTTTAGCGTTTAATATGAATCAGCCGTTGACTCAAAATACCGCATTGCGCATTGCGTTGGCGCAAGCGATTAATCGTGAGCGGATTGTTAAACAAATCTATTTTGATACGGCTAAAGTCGCCAATACCATCATTCCGAAAAGCTCGTGGGCATCACAATTCAACATGCGTGCTTTCGCCTATGATTATCAGCCGCAAAGTGCCAAACAGTTTTTACAAGACAAAGCCTTAACCTTAAATTTTTGGGTGTTGACCGACAATCAGGTGTATAACCCTAATCCGGTGAAAATGGCAGAGATGATCCGCTTTGATTTAGCGCAAGCCGGGGTTCAGGTCAACATGAAATATTTACAACGCAACGAACTAGAGCACTTGCTGCTGTCGGGGCAAGACGACTACCACATCATTCTCGGTGGCTGGCTGGCTGGCAGTCTTGACCCAGACGGTTTTTTACGCCCGATTTTGAGCTGTCATACCAATAATGCCCACACCAACATTGCCAACTGGTGTCATCAACCGTTTGACCAGGTGTTAGATCGTGCACTGGCAACACCAATGCAAATTTCACGCGCTTTGGACTATGATATTGCACAGCAATATGCACTCAATCAAGTACCATTGCTGCCGATTGCCAATGTCAAACGCCTGATGGTTTATCATAATCGGGTACAAAATATGAATATGTCACCACTCGGCACGCTGCGTTTTGCCGAGCTGGAACTGCGGCAGGAGAAATAAACGATGCTATTACATTTTCTTCGTCGTACCTTGCTGACTTTGATCACGCTGTTTATTCTGTCGCTGATCAGCTATCACATTTTAATGCGTGACCCGCTGAATGCGATTCTTGCCAAACCGCACTTTTACTCCGGCTATCTCAACTATATGCAACACCTGTTTTCCGGCGATCTTGGCATCAGCTATTTGGACGGGCAACCTTTATTGGATCAAATTTTGGCAGTTTTTCCTGCGACGATCGAATTGTGTATCTTTGCACTGTTTCTGGCGATGTTGCTCGGACTGCCGCTCGGCTTTTGGGGGGCATTCAATGCTAAGCACTGGCTGGGCAAAAGTATCCGTTTCGGCTCGGCGTTCGGGATCTCGTTGCCGATATTTTGGATTGCGCCTATCGCATTATATTTTGCCGCCAGCTATCAATGGGAAATTTCCGCCATCGGGCAGTACTACCCGCTGTATCAAATCAAAACCATCACCGGCTTTGCGAGTATCGATGTCTGGTTCGGTGAACACCCTTACCAATTGAAAATTATTCAAAACGTGTTTCAGCACTTGGCATTGCCGGTGTTGGTGTTGACGATTGCGCCACTGATGGAAATTATTCAATTGACCCAAAACCGTGCCGAAAAAGTGCTCAGCGAAAACTATGTCAAAGTGGCAGAAACCCGTGGTTGGTCAAAAGTGAAAATTGCACGCATTATCTTGCTCAGAAATACGTTACCGCCGCTGATTCCTCAATTGACCCGCACTTTTACCATGCTGTTGGCAATGTGTATGCTGATCGAAAATATTTTTAGCTGGCCGGGCATCGGACAATGGCTGATCAATGCGGTGGAACAACAAGATTACAATGCCATCTCCGCCGGCATGATGATTATCGGTTTATTCATTATCCTGATTAATATGTTCAGCGGTTTTTTAATGTTTATCTCAGATCCGTTTAATCGTAAAGGTTGGTATGTTAGATAAAGAGCCTGATGAGTTTCGCTTCACTTCGCCTGTGGCAGAGATTTGGCAACTTTTTCGTCGTAATAAAGTCGCGCTGATGTGCGGCTATCTGCTGTTAGCGTTATTGTTGCTGATGTTATTTGCACCGCTAATTGCGCCACATGACATCAATATGCAGTTTGTTGGGCAAGAACTGTTACCGCCGTCGTGGAACAGCGAAGGCAAAATCAGCTTCTTCCTTGGCACCGATGATCTTGGGCGCGATCTGCTCAGTCGAATCATCGTCGGGCTGCGCTATACCTTTGGCAGCAGCTTAATCGTGGCGCTGCTCACGCTATTAATCGGTGGAGTATTAGGCGTGATCGCCGGTACCGGACAAGGGATTAAATCGAATATTTTGGGGCATTTTCTGGATGCCTTCCTGTCAATTCCGATTTTGTTGCTGGCGATCATCATCGCCACCTTGCGCCAACCCAGCCTGCTGAATGCCATTTTGGCAATTTTGCTGGCTTCACTGCCCTATTTTATCCATCAGGTCTATCTGGCATTACAAAGCGAAATCAATAAAGAGTATGTGATTATGCTGCGCTTGGACGGTGCTTCCAA
Organism: Testudinibacter crocodili; assembly: GCA_006228005.1. Taxonomy (GTDB): domain Bacteria; phylum Pseudomonadota; class Gammaproteobacteria; order Enterobacterales; family Pasteurellaceae; genus Chelonobacter. The sequence continues at coordinate 13,503 of VDHG01000052.1, read as the reverse complement.
AGGCTATCTGATTAGCAAAGTGATGCTGCCGAATCTGCTGCCGGTTTTTATTCGTCTCACCAGCCGCATTTTTACCCTAGCGATGTTAGACATCAGCGCCCTGAGTTTTATCGCTCTCGGCGCACAGCCGCCGCTGCCGGAGTGGGGCGCTCTGATTCGTGAATCTATCGATCTGATTTATGTGGCACCTTGGCTTTCGGTTCTGCCGGGTTTTGCCTTGATATTTGTGATTATTACCTCACTGTTATTCAGCGACGGCTTGGCAAAAGCGATTGAGCGCTACTACCATAAAACATAAGCATGAAACAACAGTGAAAAACAACAGTGAAAAACATAGAAATCAGTGTAAAATAGAAGCCGATTTAATAAGGATCAATTATGGCATTACTGGATATCCGTAATTTAACCGTTGAAGTCAATACCCCACAAGGTAAAGTAAAAATGATCGACAACCTTAACCTGACGGTTAACGAGGGCGACATTTGCGGTTTGATCGGCGAATCCGGCTCCGGTAAAAGTTTGGTTGCCAAAATTATCTGCAACTCCGCCAAACCTTCTTGGACAATTACCGCTGATCGCTTTCGCTTTAATGATATCGAATTACTAAAATTGAACCCGAAGAAAAGACGCAAACTGATCGGCAAAGAAATTGCGATGGTTTTTCAGGATCCACTCTCTTGTTTGGATCCCAGCCGTAAAATCGGCAAACAGTTGCGCAATGCGATTCCTTCATTTTCTTACAAGGGATCAGGTTGGAAATGGTGGCGTTGGTTCGGTTGGAAAAATCGTAAAGTCGTCGAGCTGTTGCATCGAATCGGTATTAAAGATCACCAAGATATTATGCGCAGTTACCCGTTTGAAATCACCGAAGGCGAAGCCCAAAAAGTGATGGTTGCCATGGCAGTCATCAACCAGCCACGCCTATTGGTCGCAGACGAACCGACTCACGCCTTAGAAGCCACTACCCAGTTGCAGGTTTTCAAACTGCTTTCAAGTATGAATCAAAACCTGAATACCACCATTTTGTTAACCAGCAATGAGCTGAAAACCGTCAGTGAATGGTGCGATTGCTTTACGATTGTCTATTGTGGACAAACGGTCGAAAGCGGCAGCAGACAAGCTATCTTAGAAAAACCGCACCACCCTTACACCGTGTCATTGCTCAACTCCATTCCGGATTTCAGCCAACCTTTGGCATTAAAAAGCCATTTGAACACTTTACGCGGCAGTGTGCCGTTGCTGAATAACCTGCCGGTCGGCTGCCGGCTTGGTCCACGCTGCCCGTTTGCACAAAAAAAATGCATTCAAAAACCGCCACTCAAAAAAATTAAGCAGCACGAATTTGCCTGTTATTTTCCGCTGAATATCCGTGAACATGAAAATATCCAGCACAATAACGCCTTTACTCCGTTGACCATTACCGAAACAAGTGAACATGCATAATGGAAAAACCACAAATCAATTCCGACCGCTATTTATTGCAGGTGGAAGATCTCAGCAAATCCTTCCGGGATCATAATGCCTTCTGGCATAGTGGCTCTTTTGCTGCCGTCTGCGATATTTCATTCAGCCTGGAAAAAGGCACGACACTGGCGATTGTCGGGGCTAACGGCTCCGGCAAATCTACGTTGGCAAAGATGATCAGTGGCGTCACCAAACCAACCAAAGGACGAATTTTGTTTAAAGGTCGAGAGTTGAAGTTTGGCGATTACCAGTCACGCTGTCGCCATATTCGCATGGTGTTTCAAGACCCGGACAACAGCCTGATACCGCACTTGAACATTGGGCAAGTGTTGGATACGCCACTGCGCTTGAGCACCCCATGGGACGAAGAACAGCGCAACCAAAAAATTTATCAGACCTTGCGCTTGGTCGGCATCTCGCCTGACCACGCCAATATCCCGATCTACACCCTGTCACAAAGCCAAAAACAGCGGGTCGCACTGGCAAGAGCGGTAATTCTGGAACCGGAAATTCTGGTGTTGGATAATGCGCTGTCGTCAATGGATGCTTCGGTGAAAACTCAACTGATTAATTTGCTGCTTAACTTACAAAAACAGTTAGGGATTTCCTATATCTATCTGGGGCAGCATGTGGGGATTATCAAACACATTTCGGATAATATTCTGGTGATGAAAGCCGGGCATATGGTGGAATACGGTAACACCCGCGAAGTATTGAGTAATCCGGCAGACGACTTCACCCGCCGTCTGATCGAAAGTCACTTTGGACACGCCTTAGACGCTTCCGCTTGGGAACCGGATTCAGCCATTTTTGAATAATCAGACGTTAAACCGTCTAGGCGCTATTAAAGCAAGGTATCAAAGTGCGGTATTGAGGCAGATAATATTGATAACAATAACGCCGACAAAATATCGGCGTTATTAAAACAGCCCCTAAGCACTTAGCGAGTTGAAAGTTGGAAAATCATACTTTCCGCTTGGCAACTGAATTCAAAATCCGCCTTCAGCAAATAACCATTGTCAACTTTCGTGACCGCACTTTTGATTGTCGCTGGGTCGCTTTCTGCTTGACGCGCTTTCTCGGTCAAATATTGCAGTGCTTCTTCGGCTTGCTGCTCAGTCGCATACACCTGCTCAAATTGTACCCCACAATCTTCATTGTCGATAATCGTACCGACATCGACGCAACAACATACTTTACTCTCTTCTGCTTTACATTTTTGCTCTGTCATGATGTTCTCCAAATAGTCAAAATTGCCTCAAACAGCCGATATCTTATCACAAAACAGTACTATAAAAAATGTATAACAACTGACGTTGATACGCTAACTCAGTCAATACAATAGTAAATATGCGTTAATATCACATAAATAAACAAAAATATTTGCGCTAACGATTAGGATTGATTAGAATCCATTGCATTTTTCAGCCCTATTGATTTTCTTTTATTGATTAAATGGAACCTCACTATATGTTTAAACTAAACAAATTGACTCAAACGTTACTCGCCACCAGCATCACCCTATGTGCAGGCTATGCCTCAGCAGCCGCTTTCCAACTGGTCGAAGTCTCTACCTCGGGCTTAGGACGTGCATATGCCGGTGATGCTGCGATTGCAGAAAACGCCTCCGTAGTCGCCGTCAATCCGGCATTAATGACTCAATTCAAACGCCCTGAAATCTCGGTCGGCGGTATTTATATCAAACCTGACGTCAATTTGAACGGAAAAATTGATTCGGTTAACGGTATCCCGATGAGTGCTTATGCCGCCGCCGGAGTAAAAGATGATGCGTCTCACAATAAAATTGCCAAAGGCGGCTTGATTCCAAATTTGTATTATGTGCACCCAATCAATGAAAAATTTGCGGTTGGCGGTGGTGTCAATGTTAATTATGGTTTGGCAACTGAATTTGACTCCGGCTACTCTGCTGGTATTCTCGCCGGAAAAACCGATTTAACCACTGTCAATTTCAATCTGAGCGGAGCTTACCGTTTGAACCAAAACTGGAGTCTCGGTTTGGGCTTAAATGCCGTGTATGCCGATGCATTGGTTGAACGCCACTTAGGGGTTCGCGGCACACTCGCTAATTTATCTCCGGCAACCCGCTCACTAGGGTTATCCGAATCCACCGTGGCTGCCCGTTTGGAAGGTAAAGAATGGGGCTATGGTTGGAATGCCGGTGTGGTGTATGAATTCAATGAGCGTAACCGTATCGGGCTTGCCTACCACTCTCATGTGGATATTAAGTTTAAAGGCGACTTCTCTAGTCAATTGCCACTTGCCATGGGCGGAACTGCCGGTGCAGTAATTCCCGGTTCGTTAACCCTAAATCTGCCGGCTTATTGGGAAATTGCCGGTTTGCACCGTTTAACCGACAAACTCGCCGTGTCCTACAGCTACAAGCAAACCCTGTGGAGCCGTTTCAAAGAGTTGAACGCACAAGGCAATGACGGATCACAGTTATTCCACAAAAATGAAAACTTTAAAGACGCTTCGCGGATTGCATTGGGTGTCAGCTATGATTTCAGCGAACAATTCACACTGCGTACCGGTATCGCCCATGACGAAAGTCCGGTGCAAAAAGGCTACCACTCCATTTCTATTCCGGATGCTGACCGCACTTGGCTAAGTTTAGGCGCAACCTACCGCTTCACACCGGATCTGTCGGTGGATGTCGGCTATGCTCACTTAATTGCCAGTGACAACACCTTTACCGAAAATGATAAAGGGGTTAAAGCCACCTTTAATTCCAAATCCAAAGCAGATATTTATGGTTTAACGTTAAATTATCGCTTTTAATCCGCAATAAAGCAGTAAATAATGGCACAATCTGTAAAACACAGACTGTGCCATTTTTTTGAGGTTAATATGACAAACGCCAACACCATTTATTACTGTTTTCATCCTTCCCCTATTGGTAAGCTATTATTATTGGTGAAAAATAATGCCCTAATTGGTATCGAATTTGAAAAAGAACAACACCAAATTCAAGCTACTTGGCAACAATCCGACACTCAGCCGGTGCTGCTTGCCACTAAGATTGCGCTAGACCGCTATTTCAACGGCGAAAAAGAGCACTTTTCTGACATTCCACTTGCGCCACAAGGCACACCGTTTCAGCAACAGGTTTGGCAAGCGTTATTGGCAATTCCTTATGGACAATTCAGCAGCTACGGCGAACTGGCACAACAAATCGGCAATCCGAAAGCAGTGCGTGCCGTAGGCGGTGCAGTCGGACGCAATCCGATCAGCATCATCATTCCGTGCCACCGTATACTGGCAAAAAACAGTGCCCTCACCGGCTTTGGTGGTGGCTTGCCGGCAAAACGCTATCTGTTGCAACAAGAAAATATTGCCTATCTGGATCGCGGTATCGAATACGTCAAAGAAAAACAGCAGCGTTATTAGGGGCTGTTGATACAGGCTATTAAACTTAATAGCCTCTTTCCTCTTTACATTACTACTATCTCACCAGTTTATCCCACTATAAAACCCACTAGAAAATCTCAAAAAACCTTAAAGCAGCACAATTATTGCAATTTATGTAAAAAAATGTTTTAATGCAAAAATAATTTAATCAGAGCGTAATACGGACTATCGTGAATCAAGAGCAAACGATCCCTACCAGCAAGCAAGCCCAATCTGTTTGGTGTAGGCAAGCGTTTTCGTTTTTTTATCTTCTCTATTTTATTCAGCAGACCGCACTTTACACTTTTAGTACTGATTACCAGACGCCTAAATCAGTATCTCAAAATTCAAACTCTGCAATATCTTGCTGAAAATATTCCTGGTGGAGAATATAAATTGAATAATCATCAAATAGTAAAAAATACATTCCTAATCGGGTTGATAACCCTGCTTATGTTATCTAGCCCAATGAGCTTGTCACAGCAAAACGTCGAAACCTACACCAAACAAGTCAATCAGGGCTATATCCGAGATTTTGCGTTACAATGCATATTACCAGAAGAAAATATGAAAGCGGTGCCAGCGCAAAAAATTGTTCTTGAAACGAAGAGAATCGACACCGTAAAAGCCGATCCTTATACTCGATCCGCTAACGTCACCGTGGTTATTGATAATGCTGTAGCACCTTAAATCATCTTATGCAAAGTGCGGTCGACTATGCGGAAATTGGCAAAGTAGAGGCCGATGCTTTGTGTTGTAACAACACCAAAACTTCATAATGACGGGTATGCGGGAACATATCGAACAAGCGGACTTTGCTGATTTGGTAGTCCCTGAACAGTGCCAAATCCTTGCCCATACTCACCGCATTACAGCTGGAATATAAAATATAGTCTGGCGCAAAATCATTTAAAAAAGCGGCTAATTCGCTGCCGATACCACGTCGTGGTGGGTTGACAATCACCAACTGCGGTTTTTGTCGGCTCTCGTCGGCGATAGCAAAGGTGGCAGAATCAAGCGACTGAAAACTTACCGCACTTTGCTCTACCGGGCTTAAACCCAAGTATTCAAGCGATAAACGTGCGCTGGCAATAGCTGAAGCGGATATTTCAATGCCGGTTAATGAGATTATCTGATCCGGCTGCGCTTGACGTAACGCAGCTAAACAGTGCAACCCAAAACCGCCGACGCCACAAAACAGATCCCAAAAATTTGAAATCGGCAGCGTGTGCAGCCAATCTTGCGCTTGATGATAAAGTGCGCTCGCCACTTGCGGATTCGTTTGAAAAAATCCTTGTGGGCGAATAAACAGCGGAATGCCGTTAAACCGCTCTTCCAATACCTGTTGCTTGGTCAGAAAAACTTCCTGTTCGCCCTCTAAAATTGCAGCATGCTGCGGCTGAATATTCAACGAAACCACCGCCAATTGTGGCAGTCGTGCCAATAATCCTGCCAATTCACGTTCAATCAGCGCCCGTTTATCCTCGCTTCGTAACACAAACCGCAACATCAGTTTTTCACTGTAACGGCTCTCGGTCAACAAAATATATTTCAATTCGCCTTTACGTTTTTGTAGGTTATACGGCACCAGTCCGGCTCGGGCGATAAAATCTTTCAATACCGGAAACAGCGCCTGAAAACGTGATGGATAAAGTGGGCAGTCGCATAAATCAACCGCACTTTGCGGATCATTCGGATCATTGACAATGCCTAAAATCGGGCGCTCGACACTACCACTGACCACCATTTTAGCTTTATTGCGAAATTGACTTAACTCGGAGCAAAACGCCTCAATCCATTGCGTTGCACTCAAATCAAACGCCGCCAACTGCTGCTGTAAATGCTGTTGTTTACGTGCTAATTGCTGCGGATACGGCAGCTCAAGCCATTGGCAAGAGCCACATTGCCGCTGTTGAAAATGATGACAGGATAACAAATTAGGCATATTTAACATCAAGCCACTGCTGCTGCAATCGGTCCGAAGTGCGGTTGGCATCAACCCAGCGGCTGGTCGCCTGCAATGCCTTCCAATCAATCGTTTTTCGTTTGAACAGCTGTTGTAACCGCACTTGGCTCGCCGCTGTTACTTGATGCTGCAAATTATCCAGCACCTGAATTACGCCCTCGCGCTCATTGCACAGCAGCAACAAGTCACAACCAGCTTGCAGCGAAGCTTGACAGCGTTCAACAAAATTACCCATAAAACCGGCACCTTTCATACCGAGATCATCAGAGAAAATCGCACCGTCAAAAGCTAACTGTTGGCGTAACACTGTGTGCAGCCAATACGCCGAACCGCTCGCCGGCTGGCTGTCACATTGGCTGTAAATCACATGCGCCGGCATCACTGCCTGCAATTTTCCGGCATTGATCAAACGGGCAAACGGTTGCACATCTTCGGCAAAAATCGTTTCTTTCGGACGATTATCGATTGGCGTTTCCAGATGAGAATCGGCAATCACATGTCCGTGTCCCGGAAAATGTTTGCCGGTTGCCGCCATTCCGGCTTGTGCCATACCGTCAATAAATGCTTCTGCCAACGCCACCACCGAGTTTACATCTTCACCAAAACTACGATCGCCAATCGCTTTGCTTTGATGCCCCAGATCCAGCACCGGCGCGAAGCTCAGATCAATATCCAGTGCGCCCATTTCTGCCGCCATCAACCAACCGGCTTCCTGTGCCAGCTGCCGTTGCTGCTGCGGATCGCTTTCCATCAAGGCAAAAGACTGCATCGCCGGTAATCGGCTGAAGCCCTCACGAAAACGCTGCACGCGTCCGCCTTCTTGATCAACCGTAATCAACAGCGGTTTTTTCACTTGTTGTCGCACAGCTTGGATCAAGGCTTGCAATTGTCGGCGATCATGAAAATTACGGCTGAACAAAATCAGCCCCGCCACCAACGGATGTTGTAGCAATTCCACCTCTTCGGCGGTCAATTCATAAGCCTGTAAATCGATTAATAATGTTGTCATCGCAATGCTCCTGCCTCTGTGTCGAGCGCTGTCGTTTGCTGAACCTTCAGCCACAATTGATTAAGCAATTTCACCCAAGGAAAATAGCTGGCAATCGATTGGATGAAAGTGCGGTCTTCGCTGATCAAGCTATTATTTTTCAAATATTGTGCTAAAAAATAGCGCTGCTGTTTTTCTGTTAAATTATTACTAACAAAGAAAAATGCCAGCTCCAACGCCGGATTGGACAAGGCGGCATATTCCCAGTCGATAATACTCAAACCGCTATTTTGACTATTCACTAAATTTTGCAAATGTAGATCGTGGTGTGCCACCACTTGAATCTCATTTTCTTGAAACGGCGTGAATTTATCCAGCATCAGCAACCAATTGCCTTGCTGCTCCGCAGGCAATTGCTGCAATAAAAAGAAAATTTGCTGGATCAGATCCAACTGTGGCAATACGTCGAGTTTGTTCCGATGCAGTACCGAATAATGATGCAAACTTTGCAAACGCTGCGCCAATGCGCTTAACGTTTCATTGCGCCACTTGCCTAACACCCGCCCGCTAATCCATCTCAACACCAAAAAATCCTCGCCTTGATAAAAGACTTTCGGCACGAACGGCAATGCTTGTAAGTGAAACAATATATCACCTTCAAGCTGGCGCATTGAGCCAAGACGCTGCGACGTTTCAGTTTGCAGGCGTAATAAAAAGCGCTGCTTACGGGATTTTTTATACTGTACCGTGACGCAATAACTGCCACCGCTTAAGCCGCCTAACGCTTCGCAGCCCACCACTTCGCCCTGCCAAAATTCGGCTTGTAAAATATTCGCTAGTAACATAACGATTATTGTACGCCTTTAACATAAATACGATAATTGGTGCTGGTTTGGGTCGGCTTTTGCAACGGAATATGTTCTGCCTGTCCACCTTGCAGCACTATTTTTGTCCATGACGGCAATTGCGCCCAGTTACTGAGCTGGGTCACGCCGTCTTGGTCATACCAAGTGATCTGATATTGCAACGCCAGCAATTGTCGGCTCAAGTTTGTCAGTGTCACTTGTTGGCTACCGGCATTGATCTTGGTCGCTGCCGCAACTGCCGAGTCAATATTGACAATCGGCTGGCTATCCGCCAAATAACGCGGTGGTGCGCTAGAACAGGCGACAAGCAGCATACTGCAAACCAACAAACTTAAAAACCGTTTCATTTTGTATCCTTGTATTGAATAAGACCGCACTTTGATTTAACTCGCATTTAGTTAGATAACATTTAGTTAGATAACATAGCCCCTAATCTTTTCCCACCCAACAAATGCATATGCAAATGAAAAACCTCTTGACCGCCATGCTGATTGCAATTGACAATCAAGCGATAACCGTCTTCGGCAATACCCTGCTGCGCTGCAATCTTCGCCGCCACCACAAATAAACGTCCCAACGCCTGTTCATCTTCCGCCGACACCGCATTAACCGTCGGAATCAGCTTGTTCGGGATAATCAAAATATGCGTTGGCGCCTGTGGCGAAATATCACGAAAAGCAGTGACCAGCTCGTCCTGATACACAATATCCGCCGCAATTTCGCGCCGGATAATTTTGCTAAAAATCGTCTCTTGTACTTTCTGATCTGCCATCATGTTTCCCCTGTTTTCAACACATAAATTTCAGCAAGAATAATGAAGTTAGCGGTTTTTGGCAAGTTGCTATTGCGTAAAAATCGCAGTATGCTAACAGCAGCCGAGCAACGCATACGGAAGTAAAGTATGGATATAGAAAAATTAAGACAAATCGAACGAAAACAAGCCATTTTAAAAGCTACTTTTACCGCGTGGATGAATGAAAAAATGAAAGATGAAGTAGTTTGCTATATGGATAAGCAGGGCAATATTGTTAATCATTATCCCGACGGGACGGAAAAGATTATTAAACATGCCAAAAAATAACGTTAAAGCTATTTTTTACTGCGGCACAAATGGCGCAGGAAAGTCTACTTTACGCCAATTTAATCACGATAGCGTAAATATAATTATTGATTCAGATCACATTGCTAAAGAGATCAACCCTAACAATCCCAGAGCAGCAGATATCCAAGCTGGCAAAAAAGCCCTCAGACTATATCAGCAAGCGATTAAAGAACCCACTTCTTTTTCAATGGAATCTACGCTATTCGTCTCGCTGATACCAGTTATATTTATGATAATTCAGGTAGTTATCCTATATTACAACTTACACTTACTCAAAATGTGATCTATTGTCACGAAGAGTTAGTCGATTGGATTCAAAATCTCGTTGAAGAATTATTAAATCTAAACTTTTCTCTCATCAATAATCCAACGTTATAACTCAACAATATTTATACGTTTAGCGTTTTTTAGTTAAATTCAAAAACAATATTTTAACCGTTAAATAACATCTTAACCCAGTGTTAACAGGCTAAATTGATCTACATCACATTTTATGAGATAACATAACACAGCATCTTAAAATGATTTGTTTGTATATCAACAAAAAATTATAATGCTAAAAAAAAATAATAAATCTTAAAAAATTTTTTAGGTTTTAATGCTTAGATTGATTCTCAAGCTGAAGGATAAAGATTTAGACATGAGTACAGATGCCAACAATTCCACTACAATGCTGAATCCGGCACAAATCACGACGGTTGCCGTCAATGCCGGAGCATATAAAGCCCAGAAAAATCAGTTTCTGTCTTTTATGTCGGCGATTCCGGCGGGCGCATTTATTGCAATCGCCTTTGTCTTTTATGCAACTACCCAGACTGGTGCAGCGGATGTGGCTTGGGGCATGAGCAAGTTTGTCGGTGGGATTGTGTTCTCATTGGGCATTATTATGGTGATTGTGTGCGGCAACGAGCTATTTACTTCGTCCACCATGACGATTTTGGCGCGCGTGGAAAACAAAATCAGTACTTATCAAATGTTGAAGAATTGGGCGGCTGTGTATAGCGGCAACTTTATCGGCAGCTTGTTTATCGTGGCGTTGGTTTGGTTCGGCGGGCAAACCATGGCAGCCAACGGACAATGGGGCTTGGTGATTTTAAACACCGCCCAGCACAAAATTCATCACACTTGGGTTGAAGCGTTCAGCTTGGGTATTTTTTGTAACATTATGGTGTGTATTGCAGTATGGATGGCGTATGCCGGCAAAACTCTGACCGACAAAACCTTAGCGGCGATTTTGCCGATTTCAATGTTTGTCGCCTCCGGCTTTGAACACTGCGTTGCTAATATGTTCATGATCCCAATGGGTATTTTAACAGCACATTATAGCAGCCCTGAATTTTGGCAAAACCTTGGTATTAATGCGGCGCAGTATGCCGATTTGGATATGGCACATTTTATTGTTAAAAATTTAATCCCGGTGACACTCGGGAATATCGTGGGTGGTGCGGTTTGCATCGCCCTAATGCAATGGTATTTGAATCGTGAACACCATTGATCATCTGTTTAGGCATATCGGCAGCAAGTGCGGTTCTGGCGATATAATGATTTTAATTTATTGTTAAATAAGGAATGTATCGATATGACACAACTAACTGAACTTCAACAACAAGCATGGGCTGACTTTAAAGACGGCAATTGGCAGCAAACTGTTGATGTGCGTGATTTTATCCAACTGAACTACACCCCATACGAAGGCGACGAAGCGTTTCTCGCCGGTGCGACCCCTGCCACTGACACCCTGTGGGAAAAAGTGATGGACGGCATCAAAGTGGAAAACAAAACCCACGAACCATATGATTTTGATACCTCTATCATTTCAACCATCACATCCCATGACGCTGGTTATATCCAACAAGATCTGGAAAAAATCGTTGGTTTACAAACCGATGCGCCATTGAAACGTGCGATTATCCCCTTTGGCGGCATCAAAATGGTGGAAGGTTCTTGCCAAGTTTACGGACGCCAATTAGACCCGCAAGTGAAAAAAATCTTCACCGAATACCGTAAAACCCACAACCAAGGTGTATTCGATGTGTATACTCCAGATATCCTGCGCTGCCGTAAATCCGGTGTGTTGACCGGATTACCTGATGCCTATGGTCGTGGTCGTATTATCGGTGACTACCGCCGTGTTGCGTTATACGGTATTGATTTCTTAATGGCGGATAAATTCAAACAATTCGGTTCATTACAAGCTCGCTTAGAAAGAGGTGAAGACTTGGAAATGACGATCCAATTGCGTGAAGAAATCGCGGAACAACACCGTGCTTTAGGTCAAATCAAACAAATGGCGGCTAGCTACGGCTACGACATTTCCGGTCCGGCAACCAATGCACGCGAAGCAGTACAGTGGACTTATTTCGGCTATTTGGCTGCGGTAAAATCACAAAACGGTGCGGCAATGTCCTTTGGTCGTGTCTCCTCTTTCTTAGATATCTACATTGAACGTGATCTGAAAGCCGGTAAAATTACTGAAGAAGAAGCCCAGGAATTAATCGACCACTTAGTGATGAAACTACGTATGGTGCGTTTCCTGCGTACCCCTGAATACGATCAACTGTTCTCGGGCGACCCGATTTGGGCAACTGAATCTTTAGCCGGTATGGGCTTAGACGGTCGTACTTTGGTGACCAAAAACAGCTTCCGTTTCTTGAACACACTATACACGATGGGACCATCCCCAGAACCGAACATGACTATTTTGTGGTCTGAAAAACTGCCGGACGGTTTCAAACGCTATTGCGCTAAGGTGTCAATCGATACCTCTTCCGTACAGTACGAAAACGACGATTTGATGCGTCCAGACTTCAATAGTGATGACTATGCAATCGCCTGCTGTGTCAGCCCAATGATTGTCGGCAAACAGATGCAATTCTTTGGCGCGCGCGCAAACTTGGCGAAAACCATGTTATACGCGATCAACGGAGGTATCGATGAAAAACTGAAAATGCAAGTCGGTCCGAAAACAGATAAAGTGACCAGTGAATACTTGGATTACGATGATGTGATGACCCGTTTAGACAGCTTTATGGACTGGTTGGCAACCCAATATGTCACCTCGCTGAACATCATTCACTACATGCACGACAAATACAGCTACGAAGCCTCATTAATGGCGTTGCATGATCGTGATGTTTACCGCACGATGGCATGCGGCATCGCCGGTCTGTCTGTGGCAGCGGATTCATTATCTGCCATCAAATACGCCAAAGTGAAACCGATTCGTGACGAAGACGGTATCGCTGTTGACTTTGAAATCGAAGGCGAATATCCGCAATTCGGTAACAACGACAGCCGTGTTGATGACATCGCTTGTGACTTGGTTGAACGTTTCATGAAAAAAATTCAGAAATTGAGAACCTACCGCAACGCAGTACCAACTCAATCGGTATTGACCATCACGTCTAACGTGGTTTACGGCAAAAAAACCGGTAACACCCCAGACGGTCGCCGTGCCGGTGCACCATTCGGACCAGGCGCCAACCCAATGCACGGTCGTGACCAAAAAGGTGCGGTCGCTTCCTTGACATCGGTTGCCAAACTGCCATTTGCCTACGCCAAAGACGGGATCTCTTACACCTTCTCCATCGTACCAAATGCATTAGGTAAAGATTACGAAGCGCAAAAACGCAACTTGGCGGGTTTAATGGACGGTTACTTCCATCACGAAGCCACCATCGAAGGCGGCCAGCACTTGAACGTCAACGTG